>JBILTA010000245.1:0-7661 GCA_044371785.1 Pirellulaceae bacterium
ACAAGAAATAGCACGAAAATTGATGGACAAAGCCTCCCAACTGCAGGGACGCGAAGATGGAGAATTACCCTCTAACGAATATCGCGGCATATCGGCCTACAGATTACCGCAAGGGGGTTTCGTATTGCTAGATAAGTGGATTGTGATCGTCAATAAAAATGAAATGGGGAAAGCGATCATCGATCGATATCTGGATGGCCCCAAAGAGAGCCTGTCGCAAACAAAACAATTCATCCAAGCAAAAGAGTCACATCAGAAGAGCAACGCCCACACAACAGCAACTTCATTAGCTTGGCTTTATGCAGATGTGAATGTGTTACGAGAAGCGGGAATAGCGAAGAAAGCGCTGCAAGAACGCCCGGACGATTTTGGGGCTGAATTGTTGGTCGGTGGAGTGTTCAATATACTCCGCAACACGCCGCTAGCCACGGCCGAACTGACGGCCACCGCAGATAAACTCTCGCTTGCCGTTACCACTCCGTTTGATAAAGAATGGGTCACTGAACCGGAAGAGTTCTTCTTCGGTGAGAATGTAGCGGGAAATGCGCTCCCTCCATTGCAACTCCCTGACACACTAGCAACCGTTACAGCCTATCGAAACATCAGCTCGCTTTGGCTTTATGCTGGAGACTTGTTTGGCGAAAAAGTAAACGACCAACTGGTACAAGCAGAGAGCACATTAACGACACTCTTCTCAGGCAAAGATTTTGGCGAAGAGATTTTGGGAGCTTTTCGCCCCGAGGTCCGTATCGTCTCAACGGCGGCCCGCTTCGAGAAAGATCAACCGATTCCTGCCGTTCAAGTTCCCGCATTTGCTCTCGTCGCGCAAATGAAAGAACCAGAGAAAATGCGTAAGGAATTGAAACGCATCTTCCAGAGCTTCATCGGTTTTATAAACGTCGCTGGGGCTATGAATGGCCAACCTCAATTCGATCAAGACATGGACAAGATTGGAAATGCCGACCTGCTCATTGCTCGTTATGCGTGGGATGACTCGCAGCCTGAATCGAAGGAGGTTCCGATTCAGTACAACTTCACACCTTGCTTGCTGATCCTGGATGAGTATATGGTCCTATCGAGCACGGAAAAGCTAGCTCGTGAGCTGATCGAGCCGCTGCAAAAGGAAAAGGCCTCCAGTAAGGAAGCACTGACCGTTGGGCCAGATAGCAACATTCGCAACACTTATCTCGAGTTGACGGGCCGAGGCATCAGTGAGGCTTTGGAGCAGAACCGCGATCAGATCATTGCCAATAACATGCTGGAAAAAGGGCATAGCCGCGAAGAAGCAGAAGCGGAGTTTAATGTCTTAACCCAAATCATCAAAATGGCTACAAAACTTGTTATCGATTTTGAAGTAGGTAAAGAAGCCAACCTCAAGTTCGATCTGCATGTTGGTGCAAACTAATCTCTTCTGTTACCTCTGCTACTTCATCATAACGGAAGCATCCCATGTCAGCCTTAGATTGGAATACGATCGATCCTCAATGGGCCTGGGATTCGTGGACTCCAACAGCCGCTGCGCCCTGGGACAAACAAGCGGTCTATCATCTCTATCGCCGCATCGGATTTGGCGCATCCGCTGCGGAAGCCCAGCGCGGATTGAATGCTGGTTTAACCAGCACACTCGACCAGTTGTTTACGTCGCCGGAAGACTCTGCATTTGAATCGACGGCAGCCGCGATTTCTAAGTCGATTTTAGCCGCCGGCAATTTGCGCCAGCTCTCCGTCGGCTGGCTGCATCGAATGCTCAATACGCCGGCGCCTTTGGTTGAGAAGATGACACTTTTTTGGCATGGTCATTTTGCGACTGGGGCTGATAAAGTTAACGACATCTATGCGATGCATCAGCAAAACGAGACTTTGCGCAAATATGCACTCGGGTCATTCCCCAGCATGGTGCATGATATTTCTAAAGATCCAGCGATGCTGATCTATCTTGATAGTGCTTACAATCGCAAAGCCCATCCCAACGAGAACTTTGCTCGCGAGTTGATGGAACTCTTTTGCATGGGTGAAGGCAATTATACTGAGAACGATGTGCAAGAACTGGCCAGATGCTTTACCGGCTGGGAAGTACGAAGATTACAGTTTCGCTTTAACCGATTTCAACATGACAATGAGAAGAAAATACTTCTTGGCACCGAAAATCTTGAGTCGGGTGAAGAAGCTATTGATGTCGTGCTTAAACATGATGCTACACCGAAGTTCATCATTAAGAAGCTATTCAAATTTTTCATTGCGGATGAACCTGTCCCAGCCGATGCACTTATTCAGCCGCTCGTCGAGCAATTCCGTAAGGATCAATTGCAGATCGCGCCTGTGCTTCGCCGCATGCTGGGCAGCAACTTGATGTTCTCCGAACATTGCCGTAATCGCAGAATTCGTTCGCCCATCGAATGGATGTTGGGTTGGCTCAAGTCGCTCGAAGTCAGCGGTAACATGCAGACCCTGGCGGAAGGCCTAACGGAGATGGGACAGAGCCTTTACTTTCCACCAAATGTAAAAGGCTGGGATGGTGGGCGAGCTTGGATTAACTCCTCAACTTTGGTTGCGCGGGCCAATGCCGTTCATCGCATGATTCATGATGGCAATACCCGCTACGACAAAAAGTCGCTGCTGGAATATGCGAAAGCGGCTCAAATCGACAAACCAGAACGATGGCTTGACCATTTAATCGAAACAAATTTAACGACTGCAATAACACAGCCGCAACGTGAGGCCTTGCTTGAATCGGTGAAGAACTATTCTTCCGAACAAGCGCTCAAAGAAATTGTTTGCCGTATTGCCACATGGCCACAGACTCACTTGGCATAAGCTGTCCCGAAACGCCTGATTGAACCTAGACTGGATCACAAAATGAACGCCGTACACCCACTATTGCGACGACAGTTTCTGGAGAGATCCTTGTTGGCTGCCAGCGGGATTGGAATTGGATCAGCCATTGCACCTCAATGGCTTCAGGGCGCAACCTGGAACGCTTCTGACAAATCGGGGCGAGTCTTGGTCGTGATTCAGTTGAGCGGCGGGAACGACGGACTCAATACGATCATACCCATTCAAGACCCAGAATACAAAAAACGTAGACCCAAGCTGGCGATTGCACAGTCGGACGCGATTACCATTCCGCAAGATCTAGCTTTGCATCCGTCGCTTAAGGGTGTGGCTGGATTATTGGAAGCTGGCCGCTTTATGCTGGTCCAAGGCGTTGGTTATCCAAGCCCCAATCGCTCGCATTTTGAATCGATGGATATTTGGCATTCTTGTACCACGAAAGAGAAACGTGGTCGCGCTGGCTGGTTGGGGCGGTGGCTAGATCAAAAACATGCGAGTGAACCCCAGGACAACAACCAGGACACACTAGCAATGCATTTAGGTGCGGAAGTGCAACCTTTTGCATTAACCGCGTTGGATGTCCAAGTACCATCGTTATCTTCGATCGAACAATTTCGCTTCAAGGTCGAAGCAGGTTCTTCTGTAGCGGATTCGTTACCCAAGATGGAAACGGTCAAGAGCACTGACGAAACCAACGATTTATTGGACTTCGTTGCAGGCACAACAGAGTCTGCCGTTACCGCCAGCGATCGCATAGAGAAAGCGCTTAAACAATCCTCTGCAACAGCCGATTTTCCAGATTCGCAACTGGGGCAAAAGCTGCAAGTCATCGCGAGGCTGATCAAAGCGGGCCTGCAAACATCGATCTACTATGTCACGTTAGACGGCTTCGACACTCATGCACAACAACCCGCTGTGCACGCTGCCTTGTTGAGTCAATGGTCCGAAGCGTTATCCGCATTCATCAAATTCTTAGATACCTCTGGCGACTTGGAGCGAACGTTGGTGATGACGTTCAGTGAGTTCGGTCGTCGTGTAGCCGAAAATGCCAGCGATGGCACAGACCACGGTGCTGCTGCGCCAATGTTTTTTGCGGGCGCAAAATTTGATCGACCGATTGTGGGCAAACATCCGAGTCTCACCGATTTAGATGATGGTGATCTGAAGCATCATACGGACTTCCGCTCTATCTATGCATCGGTTCTAGAGCAATGGCTAAAGACACCTGCTGCAACGACCTTAGATGGAAGTTTTGCGAGTCTCGATTTATTCCGTTGAGTGAAACGTTACGGCAGTTCTTGACCGGAGCATTGATAGATGAAGTACTTTCTTTTGTTCTACGAAGCGGGTGCCGACTATGCCGAGCGCCGTCAACCGTATCGAGCCGAACATCTTCAATATGGCCAAGCTGCTGTTGAACGCGGTGAGCTGATTTTGGGTGGTGCGTATGGCGATCAAGTGGACGGCGCCGTACTGGTATTTGTTGGTGAATCGGCCTCCGTTGCTGAGACGTTTGCCCAGAATGATCCGTATGTGGTGAACGGAGTGATTCAGCGTTGGTGGGTACGTCCTTGGAACGTGATGCTCAAGAAATAGAACGATTTTTCAATTTGCTCCGTATTTGGAAAATTGTTACGGGCTGCATTGTTGATGAAACTGGAGAGCGTTCCTGTTCGTTGATTCGATCTCGTTGGACAAGTCGACCGAGCGATAGAATGTCGTGGAAAAAGTGATTATCCAAAATTCGATCGAATTCTCAGCGCATAAAAAACGCGACCGCTCTTGGCAAACGATCGCAGCCGTTCAAGGCTTTCAACAATTGGCTCTTAACGCGCTGACGATACGGCCTCACTCTTCGTACGCCCCTGGTCGCGCCGATACTCACGTAACGGGTAGCTAGCCATGCCTCAGTCTAATGTGTGGCGATTCGGTAGCAGAGAGAGAGTCCCCGCAGTCAATGCCTGACAATCCACACTGATATGAGTCCACAGATATGTTCCACTCACAGCATGTCTGTGGACTCTTTCATGTACCAGTTGCTTTCACCCTGGAAACTTTGGGGCACGTTTTTCAGTAAAGGCAGCGATACCTTCTTTGGCATCCGGAAGTTCCAGGCAACGGATGTAAGCAGCTGTGTCTGCCAAGAAAGCCGATTTAGGTTGCAGGCCTTCGTCGGCATGGATGAGTTTTTTGGTTTCGCGCATCGCTTGTGCGGGTAACTTCAAAAGTTGCTCACCCCATTTTTCAGCAGCGACGACTACTTGTACTTTTGGCACCAAGCGATGAATGAGACCGTAATCGAGAGCCTTCTGAGCATTGATCGGTTGTCCGGTCAAACACATTTCTATCGCTCTTGTCTTACCAACCAGCGCCGTTAATTGGGCGATGCCATAACCAGGTGGCCAGCCGAGTAAAATTTCGGGCATGCCAAATTGGGCGCTGTGTGCGGCAACTTTCAAATCACATGCCCCCGCTAAGACACAACCTGCTCCGTACGCTAAACCGTTAATAGCAGCGATAAAAATCTGTGGTAATTGCTCCCAGGCCAAATACATTCGGGCCTGTCGATAACTCAACTCCTGAGCGACCGACATCTCCAGTGTGCCGACTTCCTTGACATCATCACCAGCGCAAAAAACCTCGCCTGCACCAGTCACAAGGACCACGCGAATCGATGGATTGGATGCCAAATACGAATTGAGGGTCTCCCAGTCTGTCGTCATTTGCTGGTTGACCGCATTGAGCTTTGCTGGCCTATTCAACGTCACCTTCAATATGGCACCGCGCTGCTGCAACTGAAGCGTATTCAACTGAGGCAATGACATCGGAGCACCTATTGAACTTATTGAATTAGAACCTGAATGCGAATCGCTCTTGGCAATAGCTTGTTTGGCGGACATCTTCGCAGCAACTTTTTCCAGAAGAACGACAGCGCGCCGATGTGTGCCGCGGCCGATCATTTCGTGGGCATCGTAGGCGGAAATTTCAAAATCGATCAATCGCTTCTCGATGTTCGTGACTTTTGCCACCGCGCGCACATGGGAACCGATGGGAGTGCCCGCCAGATGTTCAATATTGACCGCGGCACCGACCGATTCTTCGCCTGAATCCAAAAATGGTTCGATCGCTCGTCGAGCAGCTCGTTCCATCATCAAGATCATGTTGGGGGTCGAAAAAACCGGGACGGAATGATCGGGAATGGGCTTGCCCGCCAGTAACCAATCTTTCCCCACACTAGGAGACGGATACCCGAGATGAATGACATGTTCTGCGGTTACTTGCCAATGCAGTTCCGCTTGATTGCCGACAGCCAGTCCAGGTCGCATACGATGGGGCTTTGCACTACGGAGGGGAAAGGGAAAGAGGTGCGTCTGAGGACCATATGGAAAAGTATAACTTGAAAAAACCTGATTTGGGTGGCGTGATCCCATGTTACACCAGGAGATACGCCCCCAACTTGAGTATTTTCGAGCGATTTTGCTCGACTTTTTGCCAAAAATTGAGATTCGAACCGACCTTTTCGACTCAGAAAATATCGCATTTGAAATCCACGTGAATCGCAGCCCATTCTGGCGCGAATGGGCTGGTCAATAACGTATAATTGGTTATTGATATGCCGATTCGTACGGTTCTTGACGGCTTGGTTCTATTTTCCGAGCCGAGAGGTTGCAAGTCGTCGTTCCATGTTGACTGCTCCGCTCGAACTAAGTCTGCTAGGCCTTAAACTGGCCAGTAACTCTACTCCTGCGGTTTGTGAATAGTGATTATTGACAAGAGTGATTGCTGAAAGGGTGAACTCCATGAGATTTCGTTGGCTGGCGTTGTTGGTCACATTAGGACTTGGCTCTGTTGCGCAAGCTGCAGATCCAGTGGAACTTGGTAAGGCCAATCTGACCGCGGGGATTCCCGGCACAGGCCCCCTGACACTGAAGGAAATTGAAGCTTGGCTAGCCAATCCGAAGAATCATGAAACGCTGGCGGTGAAGTTGCCGGGGAGTTTGGAAGCTGGCAAAGATGCGATTTACATTCCTGAAGATAACCCTCTCACCTTGGCCAAGATTGAACTCGGTCGACAACTTTATTTCGATCGACGATTTTCGGCTGGCAATGAAGTGAGCTGCGCTGATTGTCATCATCCAAACTTCGGTTACGCGAAAGACACTCAGTTTGGTGTTGGCATCAAAGGTCAAACCGGTAATCGAAACTCGCCTACTTCATTCAATCGAATTATCAGCAAGGCACAGTTCTGGGACGGTCGAGCTGATTCGCTTGAGGCGCAAGCCGTTGGTCCAATCGCTAACCCAATCGAAATGGGTTTCACTCACGAGAAGGCTGTCGCTTTGATCAAGGCAACGCCAGGCTACAAAGTTCAGTTCGTAAAGATCTTTGGACGCGAGCCGAATATTGATGACGTTGGTCGAGCGATTGCGTCTTTCGAACGCACCTTGGTTACTGGCGAAAGTGCTTATGATCCATACGAGCGATTGCGTCGCTTCGAAGAGACATTTGCTGATGACTTGGAAGACTTAGAAGCGCTCAAAGAAGACAATGAAGAGCTTTACACTCGTTACATCGAGTTAAAGAAAGCGGCCGACGCAAATCCGATGAGCGAGTCAGCCAAACGTGGGCGCGATTTGTTCTTTAGCACCAAGAGCAATTGCTCAGCTTGCCATGTGGGCGTTAACTTCACCGACGAGTTGTATCATAACTTGGGCGTGGGCATGGATCAGAAGGAGCCTGATTTAGGCCGCTTCACTGTAACCAAGGAACCGAAGGATACCGGAGCGTTTAAAACACCTTCGCTTCGCAACATTTCGCAGACTGGCCCC
>JBILTA010000246.1:0-7649 GCA_044371785.1 Pirellulaceae bacterium
TTCATAACCTCTCTGTTTGGCATCGCGTGTGGTTGCGAAGACTTTGCGAATTTCATCGAAAACGCCGGCATACGTGGCTGGAGTGCTACGTGGCGATCGACCGATAGGCTGCTGATCGATTTCAATGATACGATCGATCCATTCGGTACCCGTGATTTTTCGAAATTCACCCGGCCTGCGGGCCGCTTGTCCAATCGCTCGAAACACGGCAGGCGACAAAGTTTCATTAATCAGCGAACTTTTGCCGCTACCACTCACTCCCGTAATTCCCACCAAGCAACCCACAGGTATTTTGGCAGTGACATTCTTTAAATTGTTTTGAGTCGCTCCCTCTAGGACAAGCCATTTTCCATCTCGACTTTGTCGATTTTGCCTTGAAGGCATTTGATGCGTGCCAACTAGGTATCCTCCGGTTAAGGAACACGATTGTTGAGCTACCTCTTCCGGAGATCCCATCGCTACAACGGTACCTCCGTGGGTACCTGCTCCTGGCCCCATGTCGACCAATAAATCCGCTTGTCGCATGACCGCCTCATCATGTTCAACCACAACAAGTGTGTTACCAAGTTGTTGTAATCGACGCATAGCATCGATCAAACGCTGGTTGTCATTAGGATGCAATCCAATCGAAGGCTCATCGAGGACATAACAGACTCCGACCAATCCCGTTCCGATACAACTTGCCAAGCGAACTCGCTGCAATTCACCACCGCTGAGCGATTCCGAACTTCTGCCCAAGGTGAGATATCCGACACCGACCTCTTCCAAAAAGCTCAGTCTTTGGTCGATCTCTTGGATCAATGGATGGGCGATGCGCTCGGCCAGTTTATCAAACGAAATCTTTCGCAGAAATTCCCGCAACTGTTGGAAGGTTAGATTGCAAACATGATCAATGGATTGGTCTCCAATTCGAATCGCCATCGCTTCACGTCGCAAGCGACTTCCGTCGCAACCCGAGCACGTGCGATGGGTCGAGAGCTTGGCTAGATCCGCCTCGTCATCCACTTCTTCCCGTAATTGCTGATAAGTAAAAGTGAGCCAACTGTTAGAGTCGTTGATCGATTCTTTCATCCATCGATAAGCGGCTTTCTCCGGCCAGTCTTGAATCGGGAGATTCCATTTTCCTCCCACATCATCCACATAAGATGAGAGCGACTTCTTCCATTTCTTTTTTTCAGCCTCTGTGAGGTCTTTCCAAAACGATAGTCCCCCATCATTTAAACTCAATGATAAATCGGGAATAATGATTTCAGGATCAAGAGTTTTTAGTTGACCTATGCCGTGGCATTCAGGGCACGCACCATAGGGACTGTTAAAACTAAAGGTACGTGGTTCGACTTCGGCGTAGCTGACACCGCAACCCGAACATGCGTATTTGGTACTGAAAGTAGCCTCTTGCCATGGCGTTTCATTCGCGCTAGCCAATTGCCAAGCCGCAGTCACCACGCCATCTGCCAACTTTAAGGCGACTCGCAGTGATTCAGCTAATCGTGTATCCACTCCATCCCGCAGGACGATCCTGTCTACCACAGCTTCGATCGTATGGTTTTTACGAGCATCTAATTTGGGTAAGGACTCAATGTCAAAGTTTTGGCCATCGATTCGAACGCGATTTAGCCCTGCTTGTCGGATGCTCTCAAAGGCCTCCTCATGTAACCCCTTGCGACCTCGAATGATCGGGGCCAAGACCATCAGCTTCGAGTTGGCAGGTAGCTCCAACCATTGAGCCACAATCGCTTCGGGAAACTGCTGTCGAATGGGGGTCCCACATTGATAGCAGAAAATGGTACCTGCTCGGGCAAAGAGGACGCGGAGGTAATCATAGATCTCCGTAATGGTGCCAACGGTGCTGCGCGGATTAGAAGATGGGGGGCGTTGGTCAATACACATCGTCGGTTCCAAACCGTCAATGCTATCCACGTCGGGACGCTCGAGCTGGTCAATAAATTGCCGAGCATAAACCGACAAACTCTCAACGTACTGTCTTTGCCCTTCCGCGAAAATGGTGTCGAAGGCCAATGAGCTTTTACCGCTCCCGCTGACGCCGGTAATAACCGTCAATTTCCCTCGTGGAATGTCGATGTCGAGGTTTTTCAAATTGTGTGTTCGCGCTCCCCGTACACTGATGAACTCCGTGGAAACCTGGGGCGAATAAGCCTGTGACATGGATTGTTCCGTTTTAACTTGCCTCGACTTGGCCATCAAAGCTGCTGATCCTCTATCCCTTCCAATGCACTATTCTGGTACCATATCGAGGTGGAAAGGTTTTGGAAATTACCGTTTCGAATGCAGGTTGTAGTTCGACAGAGGGGGCCGGTCAGCTCGGTAGTATACCACCGAATGCCCGAAATCCTGGCGCGAATGCAACTCGATGGATCGATCGTATGTCAATAACGTCGCAGAATATGAGTTCCTACCCTACCGCACCGCACTCTACAGGTACCTATACCTGGCACCAACGTGAACAAGCGTTATTGGCCAGCTACGCTACATTTAGTCGTCATAATGTGCAGCGAGTTTACGCCGAAAATTTGCATCCCACTCGCGGGCCATTTGAACGTGATCGCGATCGCGTGCTCCATTCGGCTGCATTTCGTCGTCTCAGTGGTAAGATGCAAGTCTTCACAGGCGAAATGGGAGACTACCATCGCACGCGCCTCACTCATACATTCGAAGTCGCTTCTATCGCGCGAACCATCGGACGAGCCTTGCGACTCAATGAAGATCTGATTGAAGCTTTAGCCCTATTGCACGATATCGGCCATCCTCCCTTTGGACACTGCGGCGAAGATGTCTTGGATGAATGCCTAGCTGACGTCGGTGGTTTCTCACACAACAAGTTTGCTTTGACACTCGTTGAAGAATTGGAAACTCGGTACAGCTCTTACCCAGGACTCAATCTTAGCGAAATCGTTTTGAATGCTCAGCGTTTTCGTGTCACCAAGGATCCGCTGCATATCCCCTGCCTTGAGGTGCAGGTCGTCGATGCTGCTGACAGCATCGCCTACAACGCGCATGATGTTGACGACGCCCTGAAGCTGGGGCTTATAGGCTGGCAGGCCTTGCGGACCATCGAGATCGTTAAGATCGCGGAGACAAGAGCTCGGCAAAATTCGACAGCAGCCATTCCGGCCGATCGGCAACGCCCTGCCCTGGTCCATGCGTTGATCGATTTGCAAGTTCAAGATTTTATTCGCACGGCAACCGAACGCCTGGAGACATGCGATGGTTTAGATAGCCAAGCCGTTCGAGATATCGGTGTTCGAATCTCGCTCTCGGATTCGTTAGGCCTACAACGGCGTCAACTCGAAGTCTTTTTATTCGATCGGGTTTATCGCCATCCTCGACTAATCGAAGTCCGTACACACGCAGCCCAGCAATTACGGACGCTGTTTGAGTTGTTTCAAAAACATCCCGAGCGTATGCCGCTACGATTTCAAGAGCGAGCTGCCCGCACTTCATTGGTACAAGGTGTTGGCGAATACTTGGCTGGTATGACCGATCGCTTCTGTCGCGATCAATATCAAGCTATGATTCATCTAGGCTATGAGTCTGCACCTGAATGGTAATCCAAGTTGAATCACTCTCAGGAGGGATAAACGATGCCCAGTAATATTGAAATCAAAGTTCGCCTCAAGGACCCCGAGGCAACTTTAGCTGCCATTCGCCTCCGATGTCCGGCTGGGCATCAAGAAATCTGCCAAGAAGATCACTTCTTTCGGATACCACATGGACGACTAAAGTTGCGCCTGCTGGGCGAGAACCAAGGAGAATTGATTCAATACAATCGTTCGAATTCTCCCGATCCCAAACCAAGCGACTATGAAATCTATTCGACCTCCAATCCTCGCAGTCTTCTGTCGGTCCTACAACGCTCTCTGCCTGAAGGACCTGTCGTCAAAAAGAAGCGACTATTGTTTCTTGATGGTCGCACAAGAGTTCACTTCGACCATGTCGTAGGGCTGGGTTATTTCTTGGAACTCGAGGTTGTATTACGTGAAGCGGAAGACGTGGCTTGCGGATATCGAGATGCGGATGCGTGGATTACTTACCTAGGCATCAAAAAAGAAGATCTCATCGCGGTCGCATACGCGGATTTATTGCTCAACGATGCGCTTTAGACCGCTGATCCGGATACCGTTTGAAGCTCCGTAAGGCCGCAAAGTTTCACTCCAAATCGCTGTGCCTAATCGGCGATTGGACTATCCGCAGCTCGCGATTCGCTTGCCACAATCGCATCGCTGGATCGCATGTAAAGAATCCACACACAAGCGATCGCAAGAACGATGCTCACCGTGGTCCAACTGGTCCCATATGTAAAGCCGCCTTTGTCAAATTGAACAAAGAGGTCAAGCCATGCGGGTGAGGTGTCGCTACCGGCAGCTCGAGCCAATAAGATCGACATGCTGTTGTGGATAACATGCATCACGATCGTGCAAACGATGCCACCCGTTCTCCATGCAACCCAGCCGAGGAGTAGTCCCATAAAGGTCGCCGCAATGGACTGCTGCAGCAATCCATGAGTTAAGCCAAAAAAGATGGCGGAAACTAGGATCGCTCGCAAAACGCCATTTTGTCGAAGGAGTCCACCAAAGATGAAGCCGCGAAATGCAACCTCTTCACAAAATGCCGGAAGAATAGCTAACGTTAACAAAATCATCCACCACGGCGTCTCGATGATCGCTTTGGTCACTCCTGCTGTAGCTTCCATCATGGCAGGTGAAACGGGATACACGTAGCTTACCGCTGTACTAAACCAAATCGCTAACGGATGGAAACAGACGGCCAATAGAGCACAAACCAACAAATCAATCGCTCTCGGTGGCTTAAGCCGCAAGCTGGTTCGCAATGATTTCGTCAACATGATGGCCATCAAGAGCGCCGGAGTTAGGATCAACGCAAGTTGGCTGACAAGCACCGACTTAAGGAGTCCGTTGAAGTCCGTGATCCCCTCGGTGGTGGCTAAACTTGCAAAGAACCGCGCGACCAAGATAATGGCACCGCATAACATCGCTTCCATCACTGAAGCGGTGAAGTCTCGTTCACGCCATATGGAAGTGATCCACATTCGGATATCCCAGCGTTCATTCTCGCGGAACATCACCGATTCACTCTCGAATTGACGTACTGCCCAACGAATCGCCAGCAAACAACAAGTGATTGTGACAACGGCAACAATAGGCAAAAAGCGAATTGCCTCAAGATACTGTCCTTCGACCAAAGCTCGCGATAGCAGTACCATCCCGGTCACTGGCATCAACGCAGTGCCCAAAGTCAACTCGATCCCAGGCAACATCGGGATCATAACAAATGGCAACATCATCAGTAACAGAGGCATCAGATAGTATTGGCCCTCTTTAGTACTGCGAGCCAAAGCGGCAACTGCCAACGCTAACGCACTGAACAACGATGCCATCGGTATCAGAGCTAACGTCAACCAGCCGATTGCGTAAATGGGAGGGGTCCCTAGCGATTCAGCTAGCCCTCGGGCGCCGCTGGCTGCCAATTGATGACTCAATAGAGACGCGGTGAACTGCATGCTGCCAAGATTCAACAGTGCAGTCATGCAACTGAAGAAGATAACGGTCAGTAGCTTGCCCCAGACGATCTCGCGTCGACGTGCGGGACTGCTGAGCAATGTTTCTAGTGTGCCTCGTTCTTTTTCACCCGCGCACAAATCAACTGCCGGATAAAAGGCACCCGTTAACGCCCAAATCAGCATAATAAACGGCAAAATCTTCGACCAAACGATCGCTCGACGCGTTGCCTCTGGGGCCACATCGACCGGAGCGATGTGCAACGGACGAACCAAACGTGGATCGAAACCAGCGCCTTTGAGTTTGGTCGAAATCCATTCCTGCTGCCAAACCTCGATCGCAATTTGCCAACGATTGTAGGCGATCTGCGATTGATCACGACTTCGAGTGAGAATCACTTCGAGCCCGCGATCCGAATCGTCGAGCCAATCACCGTCGACTTGGTCACCCACCTGAGTTTGTGCAAGTCGCTCCATGTATTCACGAAAACGAGGCTTAAAGATCACAATTAGATCTTGCTCACCCTTATTGAGCCATTCCGTTGCCTGCTTCTGTAACTCTTCGTCAGACTCTTCTTTGGGGAGAGAATTACTCGATAAAGTTACAAGAGGGGCAATGTTTTCCAGGCCCACCCGTGCATAAAGCTGTTCGCCGTCGATCAACTGCGGCGACTCAGGAATGTTCTCTGTTCCCAGTATCTTAATGCGGACGGGATGTTCGCGTGAGAACTGGGCAACCTGCAGCATCAACATACCCATCAACGGGTAAAGAAGTATGGGCAGAATGGTAATAGTGAAAAGTGTTCGGCGATCACGCAGTTGATCGCGGAGTTCACGTGTGAAAATGAGTTTTACATGCTTCCAATTCATGCAACACCACCCCCGGCTGCGAGACGTTCAGCCCTTTGGCGGTCGTAGTTGGAGAGCATTTCGAAGAAAAGCTCTTCGAAATCATTCTGTTTGTGTCGTTCACTCAATTCGGGGAGTGTCCCTTCATCGAGAATACAACCGCGATACAAAATCGCTACACGATCGCAGATACGTTCGACTTCACGCATGATATGTGTAGAGAAAATGACGCACTTACCTTCATCACGAAGTGCGGCAATTATCTTTAACAGCGATCGAGCCACCATCACGTCCAAGCCAACGGAAGCTTCGTCAAAAATGAGCACTGGGGGATCATGCACCATGGCACGAGCGATCGATACTTTTTGTTTCATGCCCGTCGACATCTTGGCGCCAGGGCAATCGCGAATGTCGCCCATGGTAAGCTGTTGGAAGATCAATTCCATCCGCTCTTTAAGGCGATCTTCTGGGATATCGTAGAGCTTGCCGAAGTACTCGACCATTTCCCAAGCGGTCATACGATCGTAGATGGCTGTGTTATTACTTACGAAGCCAATACTGCGGCGAACTTCGGCAGGATGGGTCATTACGTCGAATCCATTGACGCGAACCAAGCCACTGGAAGGCCGAAGTACCGTGCTTAGGATGCGTAAAGCTGTCGTTTTTCCGGCGCCATTGGGGCCGAGAAGGCCAAAGATCTCACCCGGTTGCGCACGAAAATTGATGCCAGCGAGAGCGACAAACTCCCCTTTGGCGAGATCTGCATAGACCTTCTTTAGATTTTCGACTTCAACCATCCGGTGGGATCGCTCTGCTTATGGCCCATGGACACACTTGATTCTATCTTCCAATCAATACAGCCTGCTTGGGGTACAAGCCCGCATTTGAGCTCCAAAAATGCCGAATCGTGGTAGTTCCGTGGGGGGTGGATTCCTACGATCGGCATAAATGCTATGTTCACCACGTAGCAGGAGTGTCCCAGCTCCCGCTGTGTGTTCGCGATTCTCTCAGATCCCACCGGTCACTGGTCCGTCGTCGGACCACTGGCATACAGGGCAGGTGGCGATCCGGCTAAAGAGAACGTCCATGCACAGTAATGATAAAACGATCACGAACGTCGCTGCGAAAACGGAAAACCGATCTTCCGCATACGCATGGTCCACGCATCGACCATCCTTGGGGCGAGCCTAGGAGGAGTTAGGTACGCGTACCTGCACACTCCCATTACGCTAGAGCGTAACTAATTTTGGAGCACGAGGGTCGC
>JBILTA010000247.1:0-7648 GCA_044371785.1 Pirellulaceae bacterium
TCGCCTCGTTTAGTCCCGCGTGGAACAACGCGAGACTCTGCGATGGTGTTAGCTGTACGGATGGGTGGCAGAGCGGTTTAATGCACCGGTCTTGAAAACCGGAGTAGTCGAAAGGCTACCGTGGGTTCGAATCCCTCCCCATCCGCTTGGAACAGGCTGTAGACTTGAGACGTGAGGATTGAGGCTGTAGGCTCAAGCCAAACGGGGCACAAACCTTGGCTGGAGCAAGGGACATTGAGAGTCCTAGTCGGTTAAACGATCACCGTCGTCTTGGAACTTTTTTCCGGCTGTTCAAGCAAAGTTAGAATCGCTCATGGTAGCTTTTGTATCTGCCCAAGTACTCAAAGAGAAATATGAAATCTTGGGCAACTTCTATTCGGTAGAAATTGCACCGGATTGCGTTATTGATTGCAGAAACGTTTTGGAGATTGTGGCGAAACCGCTAGCAGCGTCACAGATTCGGTCAATTCCGAAACATAAGCCAGATGCTATCTTCGTGATGATGAACCCCGGATCATCACAACCTCTCGTTGAAGTGGACTATCGCATTAAGGCTGAGCAGATTGCAGAGCTATCGATATCGCTGGTTCCCACCAAGCCCGATACAACTCAGTATCAAGTGATGCGGGTCATGCAATGCTACAATCTCCAGCATGTCCGAGTCTTGAATCTTTCCGATTTGCGCTGCACCAAGAGTCCCCTTTTCATCCAGCAGTTTAAGCGACTCGAAGCGGAGCGTTCTTTCGATGCACATAGCCTCTTTTCCCCCTTGCGTTGTGCCGAACTCAAACAGCAGATGCTGAAATTCGATGATATCCCTGTGGTGCGAGCTTGGGGGGTAAGTCCACATTTAGAGCCATTGATCGAGCGTTGCGAGAAGAGTTTGGGACCGATGAAGAAACTCAGTGGATTGTTGAAAGATGGGACAACCAACAAGTACCTACATCCATTGCCCAGCCTACAAAAACAACAAGAAGAATGGGTGAATCGAATGATAGACCTTTGGACCGAGCAGTTTACAACTTAAGTCGTGGCTTGAATTGTGAAGTGGCTTGTTCCGTAACCGTGAACGCGGCTGTATGGTTACACTAACATGGCTCAGGTCTTCATTTCGACTCGGGAAGTGATGTGGATAGGCAAGTGGAAACGATTGAGCTTCAAGATGGCGGTATTCTTCTTTATGCAGAGAGCTTTTTCTCCAATGCGTTAGCGGATCATTACTTCGTGGCTTTACGCGATCAATGTGGTTGGGAGCAAAGGCCAGGGATCTTTGGTCACATGCAGCCTCGCTTGATTTGTTCGTACGGTGATCCGGGGGTGTCGTATCGGTATTCGGGTGCCGACTACCCTGCTCTTCCCTGGACGACCGTCTTAATCGAAATCAAGAGACGTGTGGAAGAGATATGCGGGCGCTACAATTATTGCTTGTTGAATCGTTATCGTTCAGGGAGTGATAGTATGGGGTGGCATGCGGATGATGAGCCTGAAGTAGGCGCTGTAATTGGGTCTGTCTCACTAGGAGCAACCAGAAAGTTTCGGATTCGACACAACACTTCACGGACAACTCAGACTTTTCCTGTTGGTCATGGAACATTGATCATTATGGCGGGAACGATGCAGCAGTTTTGGCAACATGAAGTACCCAAAACCAAAATGAAAGTCGGAGAACGTATTAACCTGACGTTTCGCCAAATCTCGAAGTGAGTGGTGGCTTGGCGATTGTTTGTTCGGCACTCATCCGCACGAATGCTGTCGTTCGCTGACAGGCAATTCCTTTAAATCGACTTCCTTTTCATTTCTTATTCGGCTGATACTCCAGAACTTGTCCTGCAGCGAGCAGTTTAGGCTTTACTTCGGCATAGGTAACATTTTGAACGCTGCTATTATTCTGGATCGCAATCGATGCAACCGTCGAAGCTGACTCGCCGAGAATCATAAAAACAGGTTCCATTCGGATCGAACCAAAAGCGATGTGAGAGCTTGAGATGCAAATAGGCACAACCAAGTTCTCGATTTCTTCTTTTTTGGGCATGAGTGATTTCATCGAGATGGGATACGGACCTTTGGCGGACACGCCGATGTCACCTTCGTTTTGGACAAAGCCCTCAGGGGTGATGTAACGTTGAACATTGTGTGAATCGATTGTGTATGATCCCATGCCGACGGAATCAACGACAGGTTTCGTTTTGACGAGTTCATGTTCAGTCATTACGAATTCGCCCACCATGCGACGAGCTTCACGGACATAGATTTGGTGAGGCCAATGATCGTTGTCCATGAACTCATCTTTAGATAAGCCCCATTTTGACATCGCTTCACGAACGTCTTGTGGAACGCCAGGATCATTGGCCATGAAATAGAGCAGGCCTTGTTGATAACGGCGATGGGCTTGGATGATTTCCCGCCGGCGCTCATAGGAGGCGTTGGGGTAGTCATAATTCATGCCGATATAATCGGTGCTGAAGGGACCGTGATTGTTTGTATCCGTTTTCAGATTTGGGATCGGATCATACTTATCAAATAGCTCTCGCCAACCAGCTACCAACACGCGGCGCAGAATTTCATATTGATTGGGATCATAACCGTCTGGTTTAGGAAACGGGATTCGATTGGCTGGATGATTGGTTAAGCACATGCGGAAGCAATACGCCTGAACGCGATGGTCGGCTTGGCCATATTCACCTGGTGGATCTGAGCTAACGTTTGGTAAGACGCCACTGTTTGGATCTCCAGCTACAACGTAAGGACTGATGCCCTCTTTAAGAACACCAAAGTGATGACGATGATGCAAGATACCAACTTGAACACCGTTCCATTGTTCGCCATATTGTGCGTTTGCTTCGCGGCCAACGTGGTAGCTGACTCCGGCTGCCGCCATGAGGTCACCCTCGTAGGTCGCGTCGATGAACATCTTGCCATTAAAGGTGGCCCCATCGAGTGTGCGGATGGATTTGATGCGTTTATTCTCGACCTCAACACCCTGTTCGCGGTCCAATAGCGCAGGGCGAACGAGGGTGATCTCCTTTTCTTTGATCCATTGCTCGAATACTTTTTCCGCCGCGCTTGGTTCAAAGATCCACATCGTTCTCTGGGCACCGTCGATTGCCGGATTCCCTTGGCCTTTATTGCCGTACGATTCTCGGGTTTGCTGCGACCAAGCTTCGGGTTGATTGTAGTGCTGCCAGACCCGATGATAAAACTCGCGTGACAAGCCACCGATAACAGCCTTATTGCCAGTGTCGGTCCAGCCGAGTCCACCCGCCGTGAGACCGCCGAGATGTTTATCGGGTGACACTACAATCACGCTGTGCCCGAGCTCTTTCGCTTTAATCGCAGCGGTCATGGCGGCGGAGGTTCCGCCGTAAACAATGACGTCCGCCGAGTGCGTCGTTTGGGCTTTGAGCTTCCCCATCGTGGTAAACGTCATCGCACACAATAATACAATCAACCAAACGATAGACTTCATGTTGCGAACTCAGTTGCTGGTGTAATGACTATTTGGACAAGAAGGCGAGGCTGGGCTAGGGCTGATGTAAACCTAACAATCTTAGTTCGCAGGTTACTTCTTAACACACGAGAAGACGTAGAGTATTTCCCGAGCGATTTGAGCGCAGCGTTCGTCGTAAACTTGCAATTCATCCTCGCGGCCATCGGAAACTTTCGGATCTTCAAATGGGATCGCGAATCTTTTCTTCGCTCCGGTAACGGTTGGGCAGGAAGCGTCCGCTTGCGAGCACACTAATACCGCCCCGAAATCTTTAGAGGGGTTAGGTTCAGCATCGTATTTCTTGGAGAAACACTTCTGCGGTTGGTCGTTCGTGGAGAGTTGCACCATGTACACTGGATTGTTGGTGGAGTCGCTTTTTTGGATCGTGAAACCTGCTCGTTGTAATGCGGCTACAGCTCGAGGATTAAAGGCAGTGGCTTCGGTACCGCCGCTGTAGGTCTGCACGTTTGGTATTTTAAATTGCGTGGCAGCTGCATGCGCCCAAAGATGCCCAAAGTGGCTTCGTCTTGAGTTATGGGTGCAGATGAACGAGAGTTTGACTTCATTTCCCGCTGCGACTTCCTGCGAAATATAGATACTCAGTTGTTCAAGTAAGGCTTTGCGTTGAGCGGAGATCTGTTCGAACTCCTGGCACCTGGCATCTACATATTGTTGTAGCGTCGGATTCAACGGTTGTTCTCCGTAAAGAGAGTGTGGGAGGATGAACAGAGAAATGGCAGCCAACATTGCGAAAACGCGGTTCATGCGACGGTTTCCTAGTTAAACAAGACCTCAACTAACGGCGCGATCGCCTCGTTGATTTTATACCCAATAGGGGCAGGTTACCACGCAGCAATTTCGCAAAGATCAGCCCGCTGTAAAGATCTAATGAAGAGCTTAGAAAAATTCGCTGTTCTTTATCTCGAGTATCACCAATCGCTAGTTGATTTGGGTAAAGCTCAACTGGCTAGTTTTTCCGACATGGTTGGAAACGTCCGGTTTAGGGGGAAATCTTCGAGTGAAAGCTTGACGGAAGGAGGGAATGTTAGGATAGTAAGGGGTACAAATGTCTTTGGTCGGACCATTTGTTCATTACTCTTTGTTATAGCAGTGGTATGCGCACGCGCGTCCGGCCTATCTTCGTGCTTCTCCTATGCGGAGTGCTCCTTTTAGGACACATCCCCGCGTGGGTGCACGCTGCTGTGTGTCATGCCACAGACTGCAGCTCCACAGCGTCTGCAAGTTCGGAGTCCGATCAAGATTCGGATAACCAACCGGCAGGGCAGTGTAATCATTGTCATAGCTCTTGCCATCGTTCAGACGATATAGAACGCTCACCTGGTTCTGCCAAGGAATCGATCAAGCCGCTCGTATTCGATATTGATCAACGCGACGGCGGAACGCACGATGAAGAGCATTGTGTAGCTTGCCAGTCATTGGCTGGAGCGGCATGCGGATTAATCGTTGTCCAATCGCCGTTAACTGATGTTGATTGCTCTCATTTCGTCATCGCTTTACCCGTTGGCTTCTGGCATTCAGATCAGCATCACATCCAACAACCTCGCGGACCGCCCGGCTGCATTTAGCGATTCTCTCGCTAAATCTCTCTGCATGAACCTGGCGTGGGTATGAGTTGCAATCGCTCATCGATTGTTTTCTCAATCCCGATTCGGCGGCAACTCAGTGGCGACTTCTGTGCCACCGAGTTTGGAACACATGATTTTCAATATGCCCTGCCGTGTACGTACCAGTTGGTTTATGGTCCGACCAACCCGATTGACTGTTGCTGCGCGGCGGGGCGCCTTTAGCGAGAAACACTGATTTCGAGAACATGGATTCTCACCTGTTTTGTCTATTGATGAATGGACTTAGGTGTGCATAAGGATTGGTCAAACACAATGAATTCCCCACATATAAAATCTAGATTGTTGAATCGTGCGAATCTATCGCGAAAGCCCGTTTCGTTTGGCTTTACGCTGGTCGAATTGTTGGTGGTGCTGGCCATCATTGGCATTTTGATCGGATTGCTTTTGCCTGCCGTACAGAAAGCTCGTGAAGCAGCCCGTCGGGTCCAATGCGCGAATAATTTGAAGCAAATCGGCTTAGCCATTCATATGCATTGCAATTCGAATCGTGGTCGCTTTCCACGATCGACGCATGCCACGATGAATTTTGAAGAAACATGGATCTATACGTTGGCGCCGTACATGGAAAACGTGGACTCGGTTCGAATCTGTCCCGAGGATCCACGCGGACGAGAGCGTATGGAAAACCAAGGCACCAGTTACTTACTCAATGAGTACATTTGCGATCCCGGACCGGATGAAGCCTTGAGTATCAACTTTCTGGAATCGACTTCACGGACGATCGTTGTTTTTACAGCTTCCGATTCGCGCGGAACTGCTATCACTGACGACCACACGCACTCACGCAATTGGTTTCGAGCGCCGTTGACTAATGCTTGGGCTCGAATCGTCGCAGATATACAACCGGATCGCTTTAGCGGAGCGGCGCCAGGTTCGCCCGTTGCGATGCGAGCAACGGGGTATGCCAATTATCTATTTGCTGATGGGCATGTGGAGTTGATTCCCGGCCAACAGATAAAAACCTGGGCAGATGCAGGAATCAATTTCGCACTTCCTAGCCGCTGTCCTGATGTTCCTTAGTGGAACAGAACTTTTATTGAACCTACCGAACACGCGCGAGCATCTTTGACAATTGATAGAGGTGAAAAATGTCTTTGCAGAATATTTCTCAGTGGTTACGTAGCGTTGGTGCAGCGGCTGCCAAACGCAAGAACCGAAGGCGGCTACAAAAGCAAGGACGTAGAATTTTAGCCTCAGAACAACTTGAGAATCGACGATTGATGGTCGCCGACTTGGTCAACTTTCTGACTCAGGAACATGTGGACATCAACATTCAGCATACGTCGGGCGTATGGAATGTTGGGCCTCGAAACTCTGATGCAACGCCAGAGATTCAGTATGCCAACGACGAAGCCGTGATGTATGTTGGCGCTCCGGCCGCGACAGCTCGGCCAGCGGGCGCTAACTTTGACTTTATCGGTGTCCCCTCAGGCAGCAATTTCTACTTGCTACCGCAATCTCAGGATACGGATTTGCTGTACCTTGGTCTTGCTGCGTACGGCGTTAGTTCTTCGACTGTTGATCGCTATGTTCCAACGTCTGAGTCCAAAGGACGTGTCAGCAGCAATGCACGTTGGGTAAAAGCAAGTTTGTCGGACGTGCGACATACACTGCCAAATGGATCTGTTGGGGATGGTTCCTTTTCTGCTTGGCAAACTGGTAGCTTTGGGTCGCCCACTGTCTACATCTCTTCATTCAACGATGGTGTCACAAATCCAAACGGTAATGGATTAGATGTCACTGATGGAATCTCGAACGATGATGCGATATGGATAGTCGCTGGTGGACACGCACACTTCAACTATGGCTTCTCCAAAGCAGGACGCTATGAAATCGATCTGAAGTTGTCAGCGTACTTTGGTGATGACGGGCTAACAACTCCTAATACCAGCGGTTACAGCGAAAGTGTGGCTATGACCGTCTATTTTTCAGTCGTCAGTGTCGGTCAGCTAGAAATTGAAAAGGAGTCGTATTCAGTCAATGAAGATTCGGGCACTGTATCCATTGATGTTGCACGTGTCGGAGGTAGTGATGGGCGTGTTACAGTTGACTATAAGACGGCGAACGGTTCGGCCCAATCCGGAAGCGACTACAATTCTCGTTCGGGAACGTTAGAATTTTTGGATGGAGAAACACGAAAGACTATTGTGATTCCAATTACTGATGACATGGATGAAGAAAGTAATGAATCTTTCACTTTGTCGTTATCGAGTCCCAAACCCGAAAACATGGAAGACTATGTACTTGGTATCGAGGGCGATGCCAACGGACTGTTGGGGACCGTTACCTCGACAGTTATAACAATCCTCGATAATGATCAGAATACAGCCCCCACGATCTCCGATGTTGTCGATCAGTCTACCGACGAAGATGTTCCCACCAATGCTATCGGATTTGTTGTAAATGATGCTCGTACTCCGGCAGCCGAACTTCGGGTGACGGCTTCGTCGAGTAATACGCTACTGATTCCTAATTCTCATATAGTTGTGGGAGGAAGTGGTTCGAATCGAACGGT
>JBILTA010000248.1:0-7600 GCA_044371785.1 Pirellulaceae bacterium
ATTGATAGAGCGCAGCCATAGCACCAGCAGATATCAGCACCAATAACCAAGCGCTTACAGGAAAGCCCTTGCGGTGCGGAACAAGTTCCGGCCCAAATATGCGATCCACCTTAAGCTTGGGTTTCGTGCGTTGCATCGATTTTGTCTATCCCTGACCCATTCGATTCCGTTCAGCCTCGTCGGATTTACCACCAGTCGCATCCCATCCATGGAACTTGCCCCAGCAGCCTGGCCAGCATTCCCTTCGCTCGCCAGAACCCTATTCATCCTTTTTTCTCGCTTTTGACTCAAGATCAGTTCCGCAATTGCCGGCACCTTTTCCCAACTCCGGAAAAATATCCCAAGTTCAATCCCTATATGGGGCAACTTTTCCGCCTCACCAAAATTCTCTCCAAACGGCGTGTGACGAATTCCGAAATAACACATCTAGCGGTTACTCCAATTGCTTCGAATGAAGCAACTTCACCCATTTATTTGGAAACGATCATGCGTTTGATCCTACCAGTCGATGGGCTCCTTCGTTCGAGACAACCTATGAGCTTGCTAGCATCAAGAGCCTGGGATCTTCTCGCGACAAGAATTAATACAATTGCTGTTTGTTTGCTAGCAATCATAGTACCGTGTGGCTCACTCGTCGCCGTAGATCCAATTCCTGGTCATGAGAACTTTGCCGAGACGGTTGCCAGAATCCCCTTCAATGAATTGAATCAAGACGCTCGGCAAAAGATAAACAGCGTTTTGGATAAGCCAAGCTTTTCCCGCCGGTTACCGACGGAATCTATTCCCTGCGACCACGATCTCTTCTTATTCCTCGTGCGTCATCCCGAAGTACTGGTCAATATTTGGGACGTAATGCAGATTACACGAGTCGAGCTGTTACGAGTGGCCGATTTCGAATTCCGCGGGAACGACGGGGCTGGAACAACTTGCCAATCAGAGCTCATTTACGGCACGCCCAATTTGCACATCTATTATGGAACCGGAGTTTACTCTGGATCGATGGCAGCCAGAAATGTCAGTGGCAAGTGCCTATGTGTTCTGCGGAGTGTCACCGGCAAAGATGCGGCAGGCAACCCGACCATTGGAAGTCAAATGGATATCTACATGAAGCTAGATAGTCTTGGAGCTGACTTGGTCACTCGCACTTTGGCACCTGTTGTCGGCAAGACGGCCGACAGCAACTTCCGAGAAACCGCTCATTTCATTTCGCAGTTATCCAGAGTATGCGAAACCAATCCCACGGCCATCCAAGATATGGCTCAAAAGTTAACGAAGGTTCAACCTGAGATTCGCCAGAAGTTTTCGGAGTGTGCAATGCAAGTCGCTTTGAAAGCAGCTGGCGGAGCAGAACCTCCCAAGCCGATCAAATCGGCTAGCGAAGCGGAGATATTTGAAGCGAGCCAGGATTCTTTTCGGGGGCTTGAAGCGAAACCTCGCACCCCCGAAAAACCCGAATTGATTATGAAACGGTAGCTCGTTCTTTAGCGAGCTGTTGCATTCCTCGCAAATCTAATTTGCCCGTTCCGAGCACTGGAATTTGCTCAACCTCGAAGAAGCTGTCTTCGGAGGGGATGTACAGGTTTGGCAAGCCTTCAGCCTGCAGTCGTTTCGTGATTTCACCAGGAGTCATCGACAGCTTGGTGTGCAGCACTATCAATCGTTCGCCACGTTTCGGATCGGGCACAGCAGTGATAACGGCTTGAGGGCCGGTCGATTCACTGTCGCCTTGCACGCCCAAAATTTTCGTGATCGTTTCTTCGATTTGAATGTGCGGGACCATCTCGCCACCGATTTTGGAGAATCGACTTTGACGTCCGGTGATATGGATAAAGCCCTCAGGATCTAAAAAGGCAACGTCACCTGTTTCATACCAGCCATCTTTAAGCACTTTGCTGGTTAGATCTTCACGATGCAAATAGCCTTTCATCACGTTAGGACCTTTGATCTGCAACATCCCGGATTCACCGATGGGCAATACCTTCGTTGGATCATCTAGAGAGATGATGCGAGCTTGGACATCCTTTACGGGGCGTCCCACAGTACCTTCGCGCCAACCTGCGTTTTTACCTGATTTATCTCGCGTAGGTGGAATATTGACCGAAACCAACGGACTCAATTCGGTTGTGCCGTATCCTTCGACGGGGCGAATATTGAAGCGTTCTTCGAATGCTTCGCTCACACTGACAGGCAACTTCTCTGCGCCCGCAATAACCACGGACAGTTTTTCAAATTGCTTAGGTTCAACACGCCGAACATAGTTGGTCAAAAAGGTTGGAGTGGCTAATAAAACGGTGGCACCGTATTGTTCACACATTTTGCCCACTTGCCGCGCTTCCAGTGGATTGAAATGGTAGATACCGCAAGGAGGCAATGCTTGTACGGCCCACAACGTAACGGTATAGCCAAATGAGTGAAAGAAAGGCAAGATCCCCATCACAACATCATCATCATTCAAACCAACACACTCACCGATGGCTGTAACATTGTGATTGATATTGCCATACGTCAAAACCACACCCTTAGGAACGCCGGTCGACCCCGATGTGAATATGACCGTCAGCGGATCATCCACTTTCCGTGCTGTTAATCCCAACCATTGATCGAGTATCGAAGCAGGCACAAACTTCGCGGCCGCTGCACAAACCAGCTTATCTACCAGTGTCACGGAGTCTTTGAAATCTTCGAGATAAACCAATTCCGCATTCAGAGTGAAGTTCATCTTCTCCATAAAGCGGCGACTGGTGACCACATGTTTGATGCCAGCCAATTTAATACATTCGTTGAGCACATCGGACGTGACGGTGTAATTGAGATTCACCGAAATGCGGCCACAAAGCGCTACTGCCACATTAGCCATCGTGGAAGCAGCGCTGGGAGGTAGGAGCAAGCCGAGATATTGCTCATCGGGACCGAGAACTTTACGCAACAATAAACGGCGCAGAACAAGGGTGCGAATCAGTGCATTGGTGCCGGAGACTTCTGTCCCCATCGAATCCGCAATTTTCAATCGCGAACCACGTCTTTTCCACTCACGAATCACACGCTGTGTAACAAACATCGAACTTTCGGAGTTCGCCTTTGACATGTACTTTTTCTCCCGTGCCTTCCTGATGAACGGCAAGCTTGCTGAACCGAAAAGGAAACGCAAGTTCACTAACGAAAAGATAACTCAACATGCAGTCGACGAGAAGATTGGTATTGTCCTCTAAGCCGGTTCCAATCTACAAGAGCGGAGCTTGGTTAAACGCCCCGCGGAGCTTGAGAAGGATCTTAGCTCACGCAGTTGAGGGGGCACCCAACTTGAAAACGAGACAACCCAGGGAAGGGGATTTCGATGGATCGCCTCGGCAGCTTCTTGATAGGATTAGTGATCGGCGGGGTTGGCTTGCACGTCGCTAGCAACTTTTATATTGTCCGATCAGATAATGGAACCCACCTGATCCCAAAGTTGACGGCAAAATTAGAGAATCCGTACCATGATGTTAGAAATTATGGGCCAGTTCAGTGGAAATCGAACCACGACCTAGCCCGTGCTCTCCAAAAAGCAGCTCATCGCAATAACTAGACCTTGTTTCCAAGGCCGATAAGTTAAGCCAGAATCGCGAGCCGTTATCAAGACCGCATCATGCGACTTATCGCGACCTTACAGCAGCGCCAGCAGCACCCGCAACATCGCGTGGGGCAGGAGCGGCTGTTCCGCGATAATGACGTCGACGCACCGTATTGCCATAAAAATGCAATGGACGGTACGGACGCTCAAGAATGGGGGTGCTCTGAATCTTTTCTCGCTCGGCTCCGCGAGCGATCACATTTCCTTGCCAGCCTGGCTCATCCGCAGAAGATACACTTCCAGCGACACCCAGAATCACCACAAATAAAAACGACAAAACGCAATTGCCCATACGACTCATTGCTGCATCCCCCAATGCTGCTAATACAACCTCAGTCCCAACCTGCGACGCCTATTTCAGCATCGATGGTACATGTTTTCCAAGCTCATCCTTGATACAACATGCCTAGACTTCCTAGATTCAGAAATCTACCCCATCGAACCTAGGTTGTCTAATCGAAAACAATTGGCATTTGGCAAAAATGGAATTACTTAGGGCTGCAAAAGCTCTCTCTGCGATAAATCCTGGCTAATCCTTCGAATCGTTATTGGCGTTCGCGATTTCCGACTCATCAATCTTTCCATCTTTGTTTTCATCAAGTCTGTCGAATAGCACGTGCCAACGTTCAGGAACTTCGCTTCGTTCCAAGAGCTTATCACCATTCTTATCCCAACGTTTCGAAGCGGCCTGAATCATCTCGATTGGGACTTTCGGTTTTTTGGAACTCGCTTCTTTTGCCGCCGATCGCTTAACGGCTAAGTCGAAGTAACCGATCATCATCTCCTCGTAGGTTTGATCACCCCAACGAACCCTAGCAGTGGGGTCTGGGTTATTGAGATTTTCAGTCGAGTTATCAAAGACGGCCTCGCAGTACATCTTCGCTCCTGCAGGCACCTTCAACGGCTCCTTCAACCAATAAGCGGTTTGCCAGTTGAAATCATACTTTGGTACGTCCAACAACACTTCTCGTGTACCATCTGGCTTGAGCAAGGTGTAGCGGAACGCTTTGCCGCGCAAGTGCATATGTGGGCTCATCAACAGCAAATCGCTCTCAGGCAACTCTTCGGGCGTCGTCGCTGCCGTTTGATAGTTGGCTTCTCCCGGGGGAATATTTAAGCGAACTTGAACCGCGCTGGTTGTAATAACTTCATATTGAACCGATGCAGGTTCCGCGAAGATCATACCGAGTTTGGTTAAATCTTCTTGTGGCGTACCGATCGGAGTGTAATGAACCTGAAACACCAATTCGCTGCCAGCCGGAATTCGTTTAGCGAGTCCATCCGGATAGGGGCCTACACGCGTACCAGGCACATAGCCCACCAAAAATCCACGTTCCCCCTCTAGGCCTTCGAAGCCCCCTTTCTCACGGACAAAAACCAAAACATGATGCACCACCGCTCGATTGCTCGGCAAGATCTCAGCCGCTTTCAACCATTTGTCTTCTTTGAAACCTGGATCGACACGAAAGTACTGATAGCGCACATCCCCACGCGCGGGCACTTTATATGGCTTATCTGCCATCTGAACTACCAAATCTGGTTCCTTAGGTAATTGCCAGCCTGCAATGTATTTCTGCGGTTCAGGCAAATCGTTGCGATCACCTTCCGGTACTCCTGCAGCGACCCATCGATCGATCAACTGGATCTCCTCTTCAGACATCGAGCGATCGTTGGCAAAAGTTCCATGGCTTGGCGATGCATGCCATGGTGGCATTCTCCCATCATGAATGACTTCCTGAATCATCTCTGCCCAACCAGCGACTTCTGAATAGTTGGTCAGGTCCATCGGCCCGATTTCACCTTCACGATGGCACTCAATACAACGCTCTTGCAGAATGCGAACAATCTGCTTGCTGAATGTCACCTCAGCATCCAATGGATTGCTCTCTTGAATGCGATGCCGTCCAATGCGACAACCGGGAGCAGGTTGATGGGGCGTCCGCACTTTGCCACCACCGAGCAACTCACTTATGGCCAACGTCAAGTCGCTTGATTCGGGCTGTGGCTTGACATAGCCAACACCAAATTGATCATCAATGCGACCGTAATAACAGATAGCTCGAGAAGAATCCAACACGAAGACTTCCGGTGTGCGTGTTGCCCCAAATCGCTCAGCGATCTTGCCATCAGGATCTTTCAACATCGGAAAGTCGATCTTCTGGCGACGCACAAAAGAGCCGATTTCTTCAAGCGAATCCTGTACATTAGAATTGATTCCAATAACTTCGACGCCATCAGCTTTAAACTTCTCGCGAATCTCCGTCAAACGACCTGCGTACTGTTTCACCAATGGGCATTCGGTTCCCAGAAACGCGACAACCAAGATCTTGTGTGATTGATATTCTTGAAGCAGATGTTCGCGTCCTTGCCAATCGCTGGCTTTCAACTCCGCGATCGTTCGTCCCAAGACAGGCGCCGATGATTTTTCATCCCCCTGAAGTTTCCCTGCCACTCCGCAGGCAAGCAGCCCATAGCAGACAAGAAGAAGAGCACTTCGTACTGTTGATAATCGTACCATCGATATTTGCCCGTCCATTTTCATAATCCACTCCGTTGCCATGGGTGCAATCACCAACAGAACATCGCTTGCAATCGAGCGACTCTCGTAATCAAGCTGTGTCCGTGGTAAGCGTTCCGACAATCGACCGATAAAGACGAATGTATATGCCCCACCATCCATGCCCATATTAACCTTGCAAATTCGATAAAGTTGCGAAGCTTCCATGAAACTTCGGCGGAATCTGCAGTAACTACGGATCGCGTCCTCCAACGCCCTCCCCACCAATGAGAACCATGCCCGTTGAATTCAAGCGACTTCAAGCAAATCGACCACTGCTGGTATTATCGCTAAGCAGATCTTGAAGTATCCATTCTAGCGCTTGAACCTGCACCGGCAGAGCCATGCTTGGCATTCCTCGACCATCCTTGACAACTTGGGAGGGCAAAAGGGGGAGATGGACAAACCCAACAGCATCGGGGCGTCCCAGTTCATGTTGCCAAACATGCGATAAGTACATGGCCGCATTGCACAAAAAAGTACCTGCATGATACGAAATTTGGGTTGGAATTCCCAATTGCTGCAAATGCTGCGACCAATAAGCCAGCGGCAAATGGGAGCGATAAGCGACCGCTCCTCCCGCAATCAGTGGCGGCAGATCGGTCCCACCAGTTTCAGTGCGTCCAGCCACATTGACCGCCAAAGCTTCGAGGCGAATATGACTCGAACCTGGTGCCTGCCCTAAATGGAGGACCACATCAAAGTCTTTCTCTAAATCCTGGCGGAGCCTAGACTTAAGCAGGTCAAAATCAACAGGATAACGACGCGTTGTTACCCGTGTATCAGCGGGATGTGTACGCAAATACTCCATCAAAACCAGCCAACTGGCGTTCTCACTCCAGACTTCATACGGTTCAAAGGCTGTCACCAAGATCTTGACCACTCAAAGAATCTCCTCGGTTTGGCTGGCGGCCCATTCTAGTATTTGACGCTTGCTCGAAGTACGATACCCAATATCCTACCTTATTACCTACCGTTATTCCTCCCAAGTTACCGATCTTTTCGGAAAGCTTGTGGTTCGAAGGGTACTTCCACCGTGGCTTATGTTGGTCACCTCCAAGCCCACAACATCGAGTTCCGTGCCATGAAATTGCTCCAACTCTCCGTCCAACGCGTACTATTGCCATTGCTTTTGTTCACCTGCAGCTCCGCATTGTGGGCACAAGACCTCTTTCCGGATAAGGCCTTGGAAGCCGCAGTTCGCGCAGAGGTTTTTGCAAAACGCTACAACCAAGATCCATTGACAGTAGACGATGTGAAGTCGATCTCTCAAGTCGTCGGCAAAGGGAAGGGGATCACCAACCTTGAAGGCTTACAGCACTGCGCCGCATTGATGCTGATCGATCTAGAAAACAATCAAATCAGCGACCTGACACCAATCAAAGATCTCAAACTGGTTCAGTCATTAACACTGGCGGGCAACAAGCTTGAAT
>JBILTA010000249.1:0-7593 GCA_044371785.1 Pirellulaceae bacterium
TAAATCGGCTTATGTCGCTGAAGACAGCGGATAACGGTTAAATCGATCGCACGTAGATCAGACATGCATATCAAACCGGATGTACCGATCGTGAGGGACTTTTTCCCAAACGACGGGATAAAAAAAACGGTGCCCTGAGTTTCTCAGAGCACCGTCGTTAAAGCAGTGTTAGCACTGGATTTTAAGTACAACCATTACACGCGGTCAAATCGCTTCAGCCGTTGCAATGTTGAAAATCATTCGAGCAGCTCATTGGGAGCTGCTTCCGAACTAGTTGCTGCTACCAAACAGTGGTCCTTCAGATCCCAAACCACCCTTAAGTTCTTGCTGTGGCTTTTCAGGCTGCTTGTTTTCCGACGAGCCACCTTCAGCAGCGGCTTCGGCTGCGATTTGATCGGCGGTCCAATGAACTCGCTTGCGAGAGAGACCGATCTTGCGTTCGTCGGTATCTACGCGGAGAACCTTGACTTCGATCTCTTCACCAACCTTGACCACTTCTTCAGGGTTATCAACCTTATGGTCAGCCAATTCGGAGATATGGAGTAGACCTTCAAGGCCATCTTCCAATCCGACGAACACGCCGAAGTTAGTGATCTTGGTGACCTTGCCCTTAACGACCTGGTCGGGTTGATACTTGTCTGGAATCGAAGTTGCCCATGGATCAGCATCCAACTGCTTGAGACCCAAAGCAATACGGCGGCGGTTCTGATCTACAGACAGCACGCGGCAGCGTACTTCTTGGCCCTTTTCCAAGACTTCGCTTGGATGGCTGACCTTGCGGGTCCATGACATGTCAGAGACATGCAACAAACCGTCGATACCTTCTTCCAATTCAACAAACGCACCATAATTGGTGAGGTTGCGAACTCGACCGGTAACAACGCTGCCCTCTGGATAACGATCGCTGACAGCATCCCATGGATTGGTTTGTGTCTGCTTGATACCCAACGAAAGCTGTTGACCTTGCGAATCGATACCCAAGATCTTGACATCGATCTGGTCGCCAATCTGCACCATCTCGCTTGGATGATTGATGCGGCGAGTCCAAGACATTTCGCTGATGTGAACCAAACCTTCGATACCTGGCTCCAACTTGACGAACGCACCATAGCTCATCACGTTGACAACTTCGCCCTTGACCTGTGAACCAACAGGGTACTTCGATTCGATGTTTTCCCATGGGTTCTTTTGCTTTTGCTTTAGACCCAAAGCAATCTTTTGCTTTTCGCGGTCGATCTGCAAAATCTTGACTTCGATTTCCTGGTCGATCGAAACCATCTCGGATGGATGGCCAATTCGCTCCCAGCTCATATCGGTGATGTGCAACAATCCGTCGATACCACCCAAGTCCACGAACGCACCGAAGTCGGCAATGTTCTTGACCACACCCTTGCGGATCTGACCAATTTCCAATTCGCTCATCAAGTGATCGCGATCTTGCTCGCGTTGTTTCTCGATCAACGAACGGCGGCTAACCACAATGTTGCGACGTGATTCATCGATCTTCAACACTTCGCACTGAACGGTGCGACCGATAAAGTCAGCAATGTCGTTCGGACGACGAATATCCACTTGGCTAGCTGGCAAGAAGACGTTCACACCGATATCGACCAACAAACCACCCTTGATCTTGCGGGTGACCGTACCGGTAACAACTTGGCCTTCGCTGACCGAAGACATCATCTCTTCCCACTGGATGATCTTCTCAGCCTTGCGCTTGCTCAAGCTGATCATACCATGCATATCGCTGCTGGTAGGACCGGCATCGTCTTCAACTTCTTCGATCAGAACTTTAACCGTTTGACCGACTTGAGGAGGTTCTTCACCCTCACCCCATTCGTTACGATCGATAGCACCTTCGCTCTTGAAACCGACATCGACAACAACGAAATCGCTGTTCACTTCTACAATTTTGCCTTCGACGATCTGATTGACGTCGAATTGTTGATCTACATCTTCCAAAAAGGGAAGAATGAACTCCTCATCGTCAGGCAGCATGCGCTGTAGCTGGGAGTTAATGTTTTCGTCTTCCAAAGAGCGAATCAGGTTACGATTGACCATAAGAATCCTATCGAACTACACTTCCAAGGTGGCGATCACCCGTTTACGGAAATCAACAACCTGGATACAAACATTCCGGAGCAGTCCGGCACTGTACTCGAAGTCGTGTTCGAACAAAATAAAATGGGTTACTTCCGGTGAAGGCCATCAAGCGGGACATTCCGCTCGAAACCATGGCTTTTCACGCAAAACGCAAGTGTACCCCCGAACGTCGGAAGCCACAACGCCAACCTAATCGGAGATTTTTGATATGACATCGCTCGCCCTCCATCGCTGTGCTTTAGGGGGGGATCATGCCGGTTTCTTAATGAAACAGGAAATGAGCCAATTCCTGCTCCAATTAGGCGTTACCTTGACCGATTGCGGTGCCGATGATAGCCAGCCAAGCGATTTCCCCGATTTCGCGGAAAAAGTGGCCCTAGAAGTCATCAGCGGACGTGCAGACCGGGGCATTTTGGTCTGCGGCAGCGGGGTAGGGGTTAGCGTGGCTGCCAACAAAATCCCAGGCATTCGAGCTTCGCTTTGCCATGACACCTACTCGGCTCGCCAGGGGGTCGAACATGACGATATGAACGTCCTTTGTATCGGCGCCCGCGTGATAGGCCCTGAATTGGCCCGCGAAATCATTAAAGCTTTCCTCTCGGCCAAATATTCTCCCTCGGATCGTCATGCCCGCCGACTCGCCAAAGTCGAAGAAATTGAACGCAAAGCTCTGGCTGGCGAATATGCCAAATACAAGAGGACCTAGCACCGAGCACACGACCCATGTACATGTAATCACTATGCATGTGCAATCCCGAGACAACGGCCTTACCACAACATTGAGAACATGATCAGCAGTTCTTCGGGCTTCTCCTGCACCGAAGTGCCCGATGCACGGGGGCTGTTAAGGGTTTAACCCAACGCCCCCCACCGCACAACCCATTCCGGGCGCTATCAGTCCATTCCAGGTGCCAGTCATTTGAAAAACGTACTAGCACTGTTGGATTCAATGCCGACGATATCGCTGCAGATGCGTCTTTCCGAGGAATCATTTACGCCTGCAAGCGCCGGCGAAGAAATGGCTTTATGCCGTTTCTTCGCTAGCTATGGCGAGGCGAGCCACCTGAAGCCTTCGATCAAATTTCTTATCGGCTTGCGAAGGCCTGCCGATGACTTATCGGAATGCACAACCAACGCTTCGCGCACATCACGCTCACGTGCAAAGAGGCTGTAGCCTCTTGGTAGTGCGTTCCCAAGCTGGAGCCATGGGAACGATGGAGTATGTACTGTTGGAAAAGTAAAACCGACGCTAACGTTCGGCTAATGCCTTACCCCAACTATAAGCTACTCTTCACGCAACGCACGATCTCTTCTGCCGTGATCTTGAAGTGCTCGTAAAGCTTGTTGGCGGGTGCCGACGCACCAAAGCTGTTCATGCCGACGAAGTGACCTTCCAGGCCAAGATACTTGTCCCAACCTTGACGAATTCCCGCTTCGCAACCGACCCGTACCTTTAATGAAGCTGGCAAGACGCTCTCGCGATAGGCAGTGTCTTGTTTGTCAAACAACTCAAAGCAAGGCATGCTCACCACACGGCAATGAATACCATCTTTCGCCAGCAGCTCTTGCGCCTTCAAGCACAACACCAACTCTGTGCCGGTGCCGATGAGAATGCCTTTTTCGGGACCCGCAGCTGGGCTAACCACGTAACCACCCTTTGCTGTTCCGCTCGCGGCCCCATACTTCGAGCGATCCAAAGTGGGGACGTTTTGGCGGGACAAAACCAGCGCTGCTGGATGATCTTGGATTTTCATCAAAGTGCGATAGCACTCGAGCACTTCATTAGCGTCAGCAGGTCGATAAACATAAACACCTGGGATAGCACGGCACGCGGCTAAGTGTTCAACGGGCTGATGCGTTGGACCATCTTCACCCAAACCAATCGAATCGTGGGTTAACACGAATAAGACCGGCAGGTGCATGATACTGCTCAACCGAATCGTTGGACGCATGTAGTCTGTGAACACAAAGAAGGTTGCACCGAAGGAACGCAGACCGCTTAGCGCCATACCATTGCAAATCGCACCCATCGCGTGCTCGCGAATACCATAATGCAAATTGCGACCTGCAAAATCCTCGGCCGAGAAGTCACCCAGCTTATCCAGGTTGGTCATCGTGGAAGGAGCCAAGTCGGCCGAACCACCGACCAACCATGGAAAATGAGGTGCCAACATATTGAGCACCTTGCCAGAACTTACACGCGTAGCCAAACCTTTTTCGTCCGCCGCAAACGTCTTCAATCCGGCATCCCAACCCGCAGGCAATTCGCCCGCAAATAGCGACTTCAATTGGGCACCTTCGGTTGGGAACTTGCTGCAATATTCGTCGAAACTCTTTTGCCAAGTCGCCTCGGCAGAGTTACCACGTTTGCCCATGGTCGAGCGGAAATATTCAAGCACTTCACCAGGCACCAAAAACTTCGCATCTTCGGGCCAACCGTAATTGCGCTTGGTCAACTTGATTTCTTCTTCGCCGAGCGGGGCACCGTGTGCCGCGTGGGAATCGGCTTTGTTAGGCGAACCCCAACCGATAATGCTGCGAACAATGATCAACGTGGGCTTGTCTTTACAAGCTTCGAAATTTGCATAGGCAGCAGACAACGCCTTCAAATCATTGGCATCTGCCACATCGACAACATTCCAGCCCAATCCTTCGAAACGTCGCCCCACATTTTCCGAAAAGGCTAAGTCGGTGTGCCCTTCGATGGTGATGCGATTGTCGTCGTAAATCCAACAGAGATTATCGAGCTTCAAATGGCCAGCGACCGAGGCTGCTTCACATGCCACGCCTTCCATCAAGTCCCCGTCGCTGCACAACACATAAACGTTGTAATCGAACAGCGAATAACCAGGACGATTGTAGGTAGCACCCAACCACTTCGCCGCCAAGGCCATCCCAACGCTATTGCCGCAACCAGCACCTAGTGGCCCTGTCGTTGTTTCGATTCCCGATGCCTCGCGATATTCGGGATGCCCCGCACATGGACTTCCCAACTGTCGAAAATTTTTCAAATCGTCGATCTTCAGTGCAGGTCCATCTTTGAGCTTGCCATGATGATCTGTCGCGCGAATTTCCGACAAATGAATCATCGAGTACAACAACATCGATGCATGACCGCAGGACAACACAAAGCGATCACGGTTAGGCCACAACGGTTGGGCAGGGGAATATTTCAGCTTCTCGGTCCAGAGCTGAAAAGTTACGGGCGCCAACGCCATCGGCGTCCCTGGATGCCCGCTATTGGCGGCCTGCACCCCGTCCATGCTCAATGTACGAATCGTGTTTACGGCTAACTGCTCGATATTGGTGGATGTCATTGATTTCTCTCGATTAATAATCGGGATCTGTTAACGATCGGGCTCTAATAACGATCGGGCTCGGAAAACGATCGGCCTCATACCCAGTCTTGGGAAAGCGACCTCCCAGGAACCCTGAACACACCCCGCCTGTAGGGGACTCAAACTCCTAGTGTTCCAGCGGTGAAAAGCGTATCGCGCCGGACCAATTGTCGCAACGAGAGGTTGAGCAGTGCCCCCATTTTCAGGCGGATTTCACACGAATTCCTCGAACTATTACGAACGCTGATGGTCATGAAGCGGTTGAGGGAATCGACCAGTAGACTACAATCCCACACTTCGATCCATACAACGTCCTCCTTTCATGGCTTAGTTATGAACGACCCAACCAATAGCACCAGCAGTGACTCCTCCAATCTTGGCGCCTTACAAGCAGCCCGCTTGGATAACCTTCGCAAAATCGAAGGATTAGGACACGATCCATGGGGCGCTCGCTTCGATGAGCGTCAACTCATCAGCGTCGTTCGCAATCGCTATCAGGAAGTTAAGTACAAACTCGCCGATGGTTCTGCCATAGATCTGCCAGCCATCCCGGATAACGAAGAAGAACGCACACTCGACTACGCGGCCTGGAAGAAAGAGCAGGGGGCAGGCGAAGAGATTGGTCCCGATGTCCGCGTGGCAGGACGTGTCATCCTCTATCGCGACACCGGTAAGCTAATCTTTGTTAAGCTCCGCGACTGGAGTGGCGACATCCAAATATTTATCGGTAAGGGCCAAGTCGGCGATGAAGGTTTCGCACTGGCCAAGCTTGTGGATATGGGCGACTTGATTGGTGTGGATGGTCGCTTAGGTCGCACCAACAAAGGCGAACTCACCGTCTTTGCTACCAAGCTTCATTTTCATTGCAAGAGCATGGAGCCACCACCAGAGAAGCATGCTGGTCTCACCGATCCCGAACTGCGTCAGCGCTTGCGTTATCTCGATCTCACTTATAACGATGGTGTGCTTCAGACTTTTCTCAATCGTACCAAGATCGTGCAGTCGATTCGCAACACCTTGAATCAACAGGGCTTTTGTGAAATCGAAGGCCCGACACTTCACACTATCCCCGGTGGTGCAGCAGCTCGCCCATTTACCACTCACCACAATGCGCTTGATATGCAATTGTTTATGCGTATCGCTCTAGAACTTCATCTCAAGCGGTTGATGGTCGGCGGCATGGAACGCGTGTATGAACTGGGGCGTGTTTATCGCAATGAGGGCATCAGCCCTCGTCATAATCCCGAATTTACGATGCTGGAAGTTTATCAAGCTTACGGTAATTATCAGTCGATGATGGATCTTACCGAAAAGATTATCGTGGACGCAATCCAAGCGATTGGCAGTAGCTTCCTAATTCCGTGGGGCGATGCCACGGTAGACTTCACACCTCCCTTTGCACGTCGTTCTTATAACGAACTCTTCACTGAACACACGGGAGTTCAAGCCGACGACGCCGAAGGAATTATCCGTTACGCAAAATCGATTGGCTTAGACACCGACGGCAAACATCCCGATGTGGTGAAAAGCGAAGTGTTCGAAGAACGCGTGGAAGACCGCTTGGTGGGCCCCGTCTTTGTGATCGATTATCCCGCCAGCATCTGCCCACTTACCAAACGCAAGAAGGACAACCCTGAAGTTGCTGAACGTTTTGAATTGTTCATTGAAGGCATGGAACTCGCCAACGCCTACACAGAACTAAACGACCCCTTCCTCCAAGAAAAACTGTTCCAGACCCAGTTGGAAGGTCAGGCCGAGGAAGACTCGATGGCCAAAATGGACCACGATTTTATTCGAGCTCTGCGATATGGCATGCCACCTGCCGGCGGCTTGGGAATCGGCATAGATCGTTTGGTCATGTTGCTCACCAGCTCCAAGACCATTCGAGAAGTGATCTTATTCCCGCTGCTCAGGGCCCGTGAATAGCCCCCCCCAAGACACCCCAACGACTCACTACTCCGCAGTATTGACTTTGCGTTGAACGCCCCATTAGACTGATGTTTTCAGTTGTTTCTGAAACCATTCTTTGTTTGGTCTAGGGACGCGTTGTGGACACATCGTTAATCAAAATTGGAATAGCCGCTCTATTTCTGTTTTGCTGGACATCGCTTTCTTCAAACGGCTTAAGCGCCCGCGAATGGAAAAGTGTCGA
>JBILTA010000250.1:0-7577 GCA_044371785.1 Pirellulaceae bacterium
ACTCGTAAGCCTCATCCAGTTCTAAACCGGACAGCCGCAATCGCATCGTATTCGCGCCTGCCGCGTGTTTACCGCGAAACACTTGCACAATCCCACGCTCCTTCTTTGGATCATGAAATTGCCATGCGATTGGCTGAGCTCCGTCCAAACTCCAGGGAGTCAAAGGATAAAAGTCGGCCGAATATAAATCACGAATCGAGATATAACGCTCAAGATGATCTCGTAACCGCCCCACATCCACTTCACTGCGATATTGGATCGCGAACGATGCGCAATAACCCATTCCACTCCTTAACGAAGCAGGGTCAGTTCCTACCGCTCCTAAGCCATGTAAGGGCAACCAATACGACAGCCCATAAGCCATTGCTTGCATGTTTCGCGGCGAACTAACATCTCCCCAAGTACAGTCACTTCGCCACAACAAAACACTTCTTCGCATCATTTCAAAATCAACGCGTCGCCCTCCACTGGCGCAACTATCGATCAACAAATTTGGATGACGCTTTTGCAGTTCATCGAAAAACTCATACAGACCTGTGACGTATTCCACTTCAGAGGAAACGGCTTCTCCCTCTACAAAAGCGTTACCCCAAAAATAGGCCGGATAAAGATTGCAATCCAGTCGAAAGATATCAACACCATACTCCTGGATTTGATTAGAAATGCGATCCAACATCCACTTCCGCGCCGAAGGGTTACCCAAATCGAAAAGATGGAATCCGTCATTCTCTTGATAACGTAACTCGGGCGGAGTCCCTTTCGGTTTCATCAACCACTGTGGATGCTCACGCATGATCTCAGTATCACGCATCACCCGCTCTGGCTCGAACCACAATAAGAAACGCTGTTCATGCCGATCGTTTAACTCCCCAAGCTCTTTCAATCCCTGCGGAAAACGCTTCCTATCGGGACGCCAATTCCCCTGCTTTGCAGGAAACCCTCCCTCATTCCAACCTGCATCCAGCCAATAAGTATCTAGAGGTAGATTCAGTTTCTTGATGTCACTGGCTAACGAAAGTAGCTTCTCTGCGCTGGTATCATTAAAGCCCAACATGCCATGCACGCTGGCTGCTATCGGCATTAGCTTGTCAGGCTCCATTTGCTTCGGCGAAAACTCATGCAACATGAGCCGTCGGAATTGATTGATGCCTAGCTCGGGACTCCCCTCATACTGCATTAACAACAGCGACGGCAAACGCACTTCCTGATTGGCCTTCAACGAGAAGCCAGCCCGTTGCAGACCTCCACGAACGGCAACTTGACCGTTTGCCTTCAATTCGAAACTTGCTTCCCAATCACCCGACCAGCCCAGCGCAAGCACCACCCCACCTTGAGCACTTGCCAAATGAAAGAAAGGCATAACACCATCGGACGATCGCCCTCCAAAAGAGCGCAGCGTGATCGGCTCATTTACTCTCAACTCACTCAAATTCGGCCTGAAATCGCTGGGCAACGCATGGCTCCCCTCGCTCCACCGTAGCTGAACCTTGCCTTGACTGGAGAAGTCCACAAGAAGCTCTGCTGTGTTAAGCTCCTGCACAGCGTCATATAGCGTCTGCGAAGCTGGCCTTAACCGAACTTGCCATTCCAAGGCTTGATGCTCTGGATAAACAGCTCTTGAAAATGCCCTACCCTGTAGCTCCCGCGCTGTAGGCAGTTCCAATCGGTCGGCTAAGCTCGAAAAATCTTGCGCCCAATTAACCTGAACGGCCGAGTCATCCGAGGCGAGCAAGATACCCCCAGTCATCCCAATCCGAGCCGTAAGAATAAGTAGAATTATCCACCGATTCCGACTTGATTTGCCGCTCAAGCCGCGGAGTACAAAACCAATTACTTCTAGCCAGCAAGTCTTACGACTCGTTTTCGTTTCTTTCGCGGTTTTCGTGGTTGGCCGAGTCAGCCATTTTCGGATACAATGCAGATCCCACCCCGAAACGGATATTCCTCTCATGCTTCTGTTTTCCACTCTCATTAGAACCACTCTTCGCCTTGTCCAAATTCTAAGCCCGTACGGTTTAGTCTTGGTTACTTGTTCGTTTGGGCAACTACTTGCTCAACCCAACCCTGAGCTTAAAGCTGTAGCGGACGACCAAGGTATCACTTTCTTCGAAACACACATTCGACCGATATTCTTCCAGCACTGCTACACTTGCCACGCTGAATCTCAAAACAAACGTGAAGGTGGCTTTGTATTAGACTCAACCGACGGTCTCTCTATCGGTGGTGATCGGGGCGCGGCGGTTGTCCCTCATGACCTAGACGCCAGCATACTTTGGCAAGCAGTTCAATATAAGAACCCCGAATTGCAAATGCCCCCATCTGCTCCGCTTACTGCCGAGCAACTCGACAAACTCCAGCGTTGGATTCAAATGGGTGCGCCTCTTCCCCCGCAATCCACCCCTGCCAGTCTCACAGCACCCTCCGATCCCGAGGCCGGTAAATCCCATTGGGCTTTTCAACCCTTACAGATCTCGCCCTCCGCAATCATTGATCCAAAAAACCAAACCAACACAAATACCTCGATCGATGCGTATGCTGACAATTTGCGGAACCAAAATCAACTCACCAAAGCTCCATTAGCCGATCGTGCAACATTGCTTCGACGCCTTACTCTGCTCTTGCACGGCTTAACTCCCACCCAAGATGAATTAATACAGTTCACGCAAGATATCGAACCTGACGCCTATCAAAAAATTGTCGACCGACTCCTAGCATCACCTCGCTTCGGCGAACGCTGGGGAAGACATTGGTTAGATCTCGCTCGCTACGCTGACAGTAATGGTTCAGACGAGAACTTCCTATTCCGCGAAGCTTGGCGGTATCGCAATTGGGTACTTTCAGCCTTCAATGATGACATTCCATTCGATCGTTTTACAGAGTTACAACTGGCAGGTGACTTACTACCACACACCTCCACCGAACAAAGGGATCAACAACGAATTGCAACAGGTTTTCTTCTCTTAGGGCCTAAGGTATTGCTGGGCAATGATCCCGAGAATCAAAAGATGGAGATTGCAGATGAGCTGATCGATACCATTGGACGCATCTATCATGCCCAAACTCTTGGCTGTGCACGTTGCCACAATCACAAGTTCGATCCCGTCCCTACCCGTGATTATTATGCCCTTGCTGGGATCTTCACTTCCACGCAAGTTATGGAACAACGCTACATGCTCAATGAACAACGCGTCATGGAGCAATTGATAGGACTTGGCGAAGAAGGCATCGATAAAGATGACGCCTATGAGAAGTATTGGCGAGAACGAAACCAGCTGGGTGAACGAAAAGATAAATCAAGGGAAGCTTTTGAAGCCCTAAGCAAGGGAGATGAAGAAGCTTTTCAAAAGATCGCTGCAAGCCATGCTGATTCTATTGCTCCCGAAGCAATCGTAGCGGGGCGCACTTTAGAAGAACGCAAAACGGCTCAACAACAATTGGCAGACCAACTGTTGCGAGCATGGAATGAGCCACCGGGTATCCCACCACGTGCCATGGCTTCACTGGATCGACCGCAACCGAGTGACGAAACGATCCGTATCGCAGGTCAATTCACACAGAAGGGCGAAACGGTCCCGCGTGGCTTCCTGACTGTCTTATCTGACTTTCCAACTATCACGTCGTCTGCTACCATCCCTTCGAACAGCAGTGGTCGTTTGGAATTGGCACGCTGGTTGACATCGGGAACAGAACGGTCTGGACAGCTTACTGCCCGTGTCATCGCTAACCGCGTATGGTACCACCTGATGGGACGTGGTCTAGTTCGCACTGTCGACAATTTTGGGCGGACCGGTGAAACTCCCTCGCATCCGCTGCTGCTCGATTATCTTGCAAGTCGCCTCATTGAGAAACAATGGTCGCTGAAACATCTCATTCGTGAAATCGTCCTGAGTGAAACATTTCAGTTAAGTACCCAACACAATGAAGCCAATGATGCCGTCGATCCGGACAACATCTTTCTATGGCGTTACAACAGACGCCGTATCGATCCTGAAGCTTTCCGCGATACAACTCTGCAACTCGCGGGAATCCTTGATTCAAATGTTTATCTTTCGACAGTAAGTTATCTCGGTGACCAAGCAACGGCTGTCGGACCGAATACCGTACGCCGGCGAACCGATTTCCCCTGCCGGTCGGTTTACCTCCCAGTGATTCGCAACGACTTGCCTGAGATTTTTGAGATCCTTGATTTTGCAGATCCGCAAGTTGCAACTGGCATGCGCCGCCAAACGATCGTCCCAACTCAAGGTTTGTTTCTACTCAACGATGAGCAGTTCATGGACGCTGCCACCAAGATCGCCCAAAAGATATGGCATCTCCCAGAACCATCAATCGAATCAAAGCTTAAATGGGCATATCTGTTTACTCTCGGTAAAGATGCTACGTCAGATGAGCTCGCCGTATTGATCCAAACTTACCAAACACTGCTGAGCTCATTGCCAGCTGACCAATCTGACCGCGAAGTTAGATCCCTCTCAATTGTTGTGCATGCCATTCTGGCTTCAAGTCGCTTTCAGTTTTACGAGTGAAAACAATGGCCTGTTTCCAATTCGACCCAATTTCAACGCGACGTGAAATGCTAAAACGCAGCGGCGGTGGTTTCGCCTCTGTCGCTTTAGCAGCCATGCTGGGCTCAGCATCGCCCACCACCGCCCAAGCAAGCGAGCAGCCGCTGGCACCCAAGCAGCCCCATTTTGCGCCACGCGCAAAACGTATCATTTTTCTTTTCATGTGGGGCGGACCTAGTCACGTCGACTTGTTTGACCCTAAGCCAATTCTAAATGAACATGCGGGGAAACCGCTTCAGGGTAATTCAGTAGGCCACCCCAGCCCTAATCTGGGCACTCTCATGGGCACTCCATTTCGCTTTCAACAGCATGGCGATGGAGGCGTCTGGATCAGTGAACTCTTTCCGCAGCTAGCGAAACACGTCGATCGGCTCTGCGTTGTAAGATCCATGCATACCGAAGGGACCGCACATGGTGAAGCCTTACTCCGACTCCACACAGGCCATAGCAGTTTAGTTCGTCCTAGTGTCGGATCATGGATCAGTTATGGACTCGGTTCAGAAAGTGATGAACTCCCTGCGTTTGTAACCATCTCTCCACCTCGAGGACATGGCGGTGTCCAAAATTATGGTAGCGCTTTCCTACCAGCCATTCATCAAGGGACCGCCATCGGATCTGCAGAAACTCCGATTTCGAAAGCTCGGGTGTCACATATTGGCAATAGTCAAATCAACGCGCCAACACAACGCGAACAGCTCAATCTTATCCAGGCACTCAATCAACAACATTTGAAATCAGCCAACTCCGATCGAGGCATCGAAGGGTTGATCGCAAATTATGAGTTAGCCTTCCGCATGCAATCTGCTGTGCCTGCCACCATGAATCTGGACACAGAAACGGCAGAAACACATCGACTTTACGGAATCAACGAAGAGAAGACCGACAACTTCGGTAGACAATGCCTCTTGGCTCGCAAACTGGCAGAATCTGGAGTCCGCTACATCCAAGTATCAACCGACTATACCTGGGACCATCATCAAAAACTACGCGAAGGCATCGTGGGTGAATGCGAGAAGGTTGATAAACCCATCGCAGGATTGCTAGAAGATTTAGCCCGACGCGGACTATTAGACGATACATTGGTGGTTTGGGGATCCGAATTCGGACGCACCCCAACCGCTGAAAACAATGATGGGCGTGGTCATCATCCACAAGCCTTTACGATCTGGCTGGCGGGGGGCGGCGTCAAAGGTGGGTTCACCTATGGTTCCACCGACGACTTCGGCTTTAAACCCGTCGAAAATGGTGTGCACATGCACGATCTACATGCATCCTTATTGTACGCCTTAGGACTCGATCACAAACGCCTGACCTATCGATACGCCGGACGTGACTTTAGGCTGACCGATGTCTATGGCAATGTTGTAGAGCCTCTCTGGACCTAAGCGATTTGCCGTTCCCCCAATTGTCGTTAGCCATAATGTGCTTCTGTGATTCGCAAATAGAGCTGCTCTCATGTTTTCAGGCAACAAGTCAAATTGGGCCTTCGCCACGTTGATGTTATTGACGTTGATGTTATCACCCTCAGCCAACGCCCAAGAACGCGTTGACGGTTCTGAACTACCCCATGGTACTGGATTCGCCAGTCAATACTCTGAAGATAATCGAATCCGCGAAAACCAAGCTGTTATCTTTGCCGATAACTTCGAAACAGGTGAACTCGCTAATCGCTGGGATGAAATGAACAATAAAAAGGGAGCCCCACTCAGCTGGTCCAATCGATCACAAGACAACGCCCCGGTTGGCCAACGTTCTCTTTGCATCACAGCAGACCTGACCCAAAACGAAGGTGGTGGGATGACTCAATGGTTTCAACCTTCCGATCAGCTTTTTATACGTTTCTACACAAAGTTTCACGCCGATTGCGATTATGTTCATCATTTCTGTACCTTGCGCGCCAATCGTTCATTACAGGGTGGTGACCGCTGGAGTGGATTCGGCGGTGCGGGTGTGATGCCAGATGGAAAACGACGATTTTCAACCGCCATCGAACCCTGGGGTAACTCGGGAAAGTTCGATCCTCCAGGCAAGTGGAACTTCTACAGTTATTGGCACGAAATGAAAGCGAGCCCCGATCGGAAGTATTGGGGCAACAGCTTCTTACCTGAAGAACAGCCGGCCATCGAGCGCGATCGATGGTATTGTGTCGAGCTCATGCTTAAGCACAACAAACCAAATCAAGCTGACGGAGAACAAGCGTTTTGGATCGATGGTAACTTGATCGGTCATTGGAAAAACTTCAATTGGCGAACAGACAGCCAATTAAAGGCTAACGCGTTTACCCTGGAAAGCTACGTGACAAATCGTTGGACCAAACAACGAATCAATATCGTCTACTTTGATAACGTCGTCATCGCCAAGGAATATATCGGCCCCACAGGAAAATAACTTTCGCTCGATCCAGGCCGGAACACATTCGTTACTTGGCGTATGAATTGAGATAGTTTATCAATAGGCTGATGTTATCACAAAATTCGGCACTCGAAACGTAGCTTTCTCCCATCTTGAATTTCGGTGATCCCATCAGCTTCTCGCCGGCGTATCGGTGACTCCAACTTCCATCGCTACTGAGGCTATCAAGCACCTTTCGAACGCTATCTTCAGAGATTTTCTGTGGCCTCTCCGAATTCGCTCCTCCTTTCAACACACGCTGATACTCCCTCTCTATCTGATCTAATCGCGATTTCTGTTTCCAACCATAATGGGACGGAGGATTAGAATCGTCATAGGTCAATTGATACTGTTTGTCCATATATAATGGCTTGTTCGATTTCAATTCGTAAAACCTTGCAAGTTTACCATCCGCCTGAACACATTGTGTTCGAAGGAACTCAATCGCTTGCGGGAGAGGCTTCAAGTAGCGATCCTCACCAGTAACTTCCGCTATTCGAAGGAGCGTTGACATTGCATCTTGCGATTCCACACCAGAAATCGCTGGTGGCTCGAATTTTCGAGCCCAAATCGGTTGCATATCATCATTGTATTGCTGACACCAAGCAGGCTGGGGCTCGG
>JBILTA010000251.1:0-7518 GCA_044371785.1 Pirellulaceae bacterium
AGCACTATTTCCATTGGCAGCGCTGTTCGCATTGGCAGCGCTGTTCGCATTGGCACCCTTTGCGTTGGCACCCCGAACCAGTGTCACTTTGGCGGCCCGCAATACATCGCGAGCGGCAGGTGTGATCACCGCTTGCTGGCGAATGCGAACCACTTTAATACCATTCAATTTTCCTTCCAACGTCTGAACCGAGATGACGTTTCCCATCAGTTCGAGCACATCGTCAGGAAGAGCAGGGGACATTGCGATCGTCGCTTTGCCTGGCTCCGATTTCGTCTGTTGCGCCATTCGAGCCAGCACTTCGCGAACGAGCAATTCGATTTGATTTGCGTCCGTCGACATGGCCTGAAGTGGTACTTTCTAAAGTTTTTTCTAACGCTGCCCAAAACCGATTTGGTTAATGGCAGTTCGACTACCGGCTGGTGGGATCGACAATTCCCAACACGGCCCAGCGAACCGGCGAGTTTTCTATTCCAAACATTTCCTTCAGTGCGCTGCCGTCGCTGGTCATCATGACGGTGTCACCGATACCCGAGCCGAGACAATCGATCACCAGGACTGGCCCGCCATCGGGCCGTTTCTGATCGGACATCAACGGTTGCACGATGAGCAACTTTTGGTTGTTCAACGTATGGTGCTTGACCGTCGAGGTAGCACGACCTAATACGAGTCCGACTTGCATGATTTTGTCTAAGGCTAGGGTTATGATTCAAAAACTATTTCAAACCTGGATCACCCAAGATCCAAAGGTCATCGATCAATGAGCAGCGGCGTTCTCGGGTAAAGGTCATCGGAGTGGTCACCCCTTCGCCGGTTGGACCTGCGATTGAGAATGACAAATAACCTTCACCACCAAGTCCTAAAGCGGCCATACATGGACCGTTCTTAACGAACAATGTCGTGTCCATCGCGCGGGCCATTTTGGTCATATTGCGGACGTTGCGTGAATGGATGAGGCTGGTGTGGCGATATCCATGCTCATAATGTTTTGCCAATTCGATACCGTGATCGATATCGCGACAGCGCACAAATGGCACAAACGGCATCATCTGTTCGACTTCCACAAACGGATGCTCAGCCACTGTTTCCCCGAACAACAACTCAACCGAAGGCGATACGGATCGGCCAGCGGCAGCGGCTAGCTTCGCAGCATCTTGCCCCAACAATTCCTTGGTAGGGCTGAGATGTTTGTGCGAACCTTCGCCAACCTCCATAAAGGCAGCAGCGGTTAGTTTTTGAATTTCGGAGTTATTCAAACGAACGGCACCCGCTCGTTCCATCGCTTGCATCATCGCATCAAAAACGCTTTCAACAACAAAGACTTCTTTCTCTGCGATGCACAGAAGATTGTTGTCGTAACTCGCACCTTGGATGATACAACGAGCAGCGAGATCAAGATCGGCAGTTTCATCGACGACAACTGGTGGATTGCCTGGGCCAGCTACAATGGCGCGCTTGCCGCTATTCAAAGCAGCGCGAGCCACAGCGGGACCACCAGTGACGCAAATCAACGCGATCTCACGAGCCTTGAATAACGCGTTTGCGGTATCCAAAGTTGGATTCTTGATCAAGCAGATCAAGTTATCGATACCGATATCGTTAGCGATAGCTTTATTGAATCGCATCACCCCTTCAGCCGCAACCTTCTTGCCGCTTGGATGTGGGTTAACAACAATCGTATTACCACCAGCAATCATGCTTACCGCATTGCCGGTAATCGTAGGTAGTGAGTGGGTCACAGGAGTGATAGCACCGATTACACCAAATGGTGCATGTTCGATTACGGCCAAACCTCGGTCGCCACTGAACGCTTGTGTTTTCAGAAACTCAACCCCAGGAGCGCGAGCACCGAGTGTTTTGAGCTTCTCAATTTTGTGTGGAAGGCGACCGATTTTGGTCTCTTCCATTTCCATCGTACCCAACTCGACTGCGGAATCGATGGAAATACGGCGAATGTGTTCGATCGCTCGTTTGCGATCTTCCATCGGTCGCATGCGTAAAAGCTCGAATGCTTCGCGTGCAGCGGCTACAGCTTCATCGACGCTATCGAACAAACCGTATCGACCGTGGAAACGTCCAGCCGTTGGTTTTCCACCGCTCTGTTGACGCACTTCGGCCAACACTTGGCTGACAACACTTCGGATTAGATCTTCGCTGATTTGCATATTGGAACTTCGATTCACAAAGGAGTTTTTTTTGCGAGTGGAGCTAAATCCACACTTGGTTTTGATTCAACGTTGCTTGTCAAAAGGGACGAAACTTATTCGGTTTGACCTTCGCGGTGATAGACGCAAGCTTTTTCAATGTGGACTTGATCGACAATGCCGATGATGACCGCATCGATAGGGAGCTTGTTGGTTTCTGGGGTAAAGCGTGCACTGCTACCTTGTGTAATCAACACGAAATCGCCAACACCTGTACCGAGTGTATCTACGGCCACAAAAGTTCGACCGGTTGGGACGAGCTTTCTGTTTTCAGGTGGTTCAAGCCGATAGGGCTCGACCATCAACAGTTTCCATCCGCGCATCGACTCAACTTTTTGAGTCGCTACAATGGAACCGGTGACTTTGGCGACAAACATTTCGGACCTAGCCTTTCACCACATTCATGGTTTGACGGGCAACGACGAGTTCTTCGTTGGTAGGAATTACCCACAACTGAACGCGACTGCCAGGGGCATCGATTCGATACTCACCTTTGCCTTGTGCGTTCTTTTCTGGATCGAGTTGGATTCCCAAATCGATGGCGTTTTCGCAGACCGTTTGTCGAATATTGCGTCCGTTTTCGCCGATGCCGCCTGTAAAGACAATGGCATCAGCACCACCGAGCAGCATCAACATGCCGCCGAGATGGCGACGAATTTCTGCGACATAAACATCCAATGCTAATTGTGCATCCGCGTTTCCTTGCGAAGCGGCATTTTCCAAGTCGCGAATATCGCCCGATAATCCACCGCTCAGCCCTAGTAGTCCACCTTGTGTGGCTAAGTCTTTCAACACGCCTGGCAAATCTTTGCCGGTTAGTTGCATCAGCAGTGGAAGTGCAAACGGATCGAAGTCACCCACACGATTGTTTTGAGGCAGCCCGGTTTGTGGACTCATTCCCATGGTTGTCCCCATACTCTTGCCTGCATGGATCGCGCAGAGACTGCTAGATCCACCAAGGTGACAGGAGACCACTCGAGCATCACTTCGGCCCATCAGTTCAGCAGAACGTTGAGCGATGAAGCGATGGCTGGCACCATGGAATCCCCAGCGTCGCAGCGGCAATGCATCGGCCCAAGCCTTTGGAATTGCGTAACGTTTTTGGGATTCGGGAATCGTGCGATGAAAGTCGGTTTCGAATGCGGCCACCAATGGAATATGAGGAACCGCCGCAGCCAATTGTCGCATCGCCGCCAAGTAGGGCGGGTTGTGCGCAGGAGCTACTGGAGTCATCGTATCCATAGCGTTCAATACCGATTCGTCGATACGGAAGACACCCGAAAGATGCCCACCATGCACTGCCTTGAAACCAATAGCGGCAACTTCACTAGCATCTTTCAAACAGCCGTTAGCCGGGTCGGTTAACTGCTGTAAACAAGCTTGCACGGCGATGCCATGATTGGGAACAGGCATATCCAACTCAGCTTTGTATTCGCCAATTTGAACAGCGCAACGACTCATCGGTGCACCAATTCGCTCCACAGAACCACGAGCCAATTGAGACTCATTTTCCATATCGAACAAACGGTACTTGAAACTGGTCGATCCTAAATTCGCAACCAACACCTTCATTTTTATTCGTCCTTGCAATGAGGGTTCTAGTCTCTTACTTGAAAAAGGCTTCCGTAAGTCCTTCGGCTGGGCGAGGAATCACGTGGCTGCTAACCAATTCACCTACTTGAGTTGCAGCGGCAGCACCTGCTTCAACGGCTGCGCGAACGCTGCCGACGTCACCACAAACGATAGTGGTAACCAGAGCATTGCCGATATCGATGCGCTTTACGATTTCAACGCTGGCTGCTTTGGCCATTGCGTCGGTTGCTTCAATAAGAGCCAAGAGGCCTTTGGTTTCAATGAGCCCAATTGCTTTTTGCATATCAATAGTCCGTATTTCTTTAGTTTTTGTTGTAGTCGACGATTTTCTTTTTTGAGGCATCGCAATCACCGGCATTCAAACGCCATCAGCGAGCGGATCGTAACGCGAACGTTTCGCAGGCTGGTGGCTCACCGCTGTTATGCGAGCTTCGACAGCCGAATTGTATTTCAATTAGGCGTTTGGCAACTTGAGAATTTTGCCCAAGTCTTCATGAGGTCGGGCGATCACTTGAACGCTAACGACTTCACCGATGCGACCAGCGGCGGCTGCACCCGCATCGGTAGCAGCTTTAACAGCAGCCACGTCGCCGGTAACAAATGCGGAAACCAAACCGCTACCAACTTTATCCCAACCCAAGAATTGAACGTTAGCAGCTTTCATCATCGCATCAGCTGCTTCGACCAAACAGACGAAACCTTTGGTCTCGATCATTCCGAGCGCTTCACTCGTTTTGACCATCTCGTAGTTCTCCAAAATAAAAAAACAACCCAAACCTCCCGCAGGAGGCAACTGTTAACCCATTAGTGTTGACACTTACATGCTGAAACTTGTGGATTAAGTTCCACAAGGTCCGCAGCATCTAAATGACAAGCGTTTCCTTCATCGGTATCGATGTGAACTTCCAGCTTCGCTTTAGCATCGGCTCGCACCAAAACATCTTCAAAGATGGTGGTGCACTGATGCGAACGAATTTTGAGAGTCATCATGTCGCCGTTTTTGACGCCATAGTACGCAGCGTCGTCAAAATTCATATGTACGTGTCGGGCGGCGCGAATCACGCCATGGTCTAATTCGATCGCACCTGCAGGCCCAACGAGAACGCAGCCTGGCGTTCCCTTAATATCACCGCTGTGACGGACCGGTGCGTCAATGCCTAGAGAAATCGCATCGGTAAATGCCAACTCAACTTGGTTGATGTTACGAGTTGGTCCCAAGATGCGCACTTCGGGCAACATCCGCTTGCGTGGCCCAACTAGCATCACCGTCTCTTTGGCAGCAAAGAATCCATCCTGATACAAATCTTTTAAAATCGTGAGCTTATGACCTGGACCAAAAAGCTTTTCGACAGCTTCATCTGTCAAATGACAATGGCGAGCAGAGATGCTAACCAACAGTTTTGGTTTGTACGAGCCTGATTCTGCAGTAGCCTGCGGGGCAGGGGAGGCGGCAGATCCTGCAAGTGTTGTCAAAGTGCGACGAACCACTTGGCGAACCAATGCTTCCACATGTTGTCGTTCGGGCTTATCAACGCCAGGCATTTCAACACTACTCATTTCTTTGTTCAACCTTTGAGATCAAGGTCTGATGTGGTTTTTCGGTGGGGAAGTTCGGCGGTTTATTTGGCACTCGATTCAGCCTTAGCATTTACTTCAGCCTTGGCATTTAATTCAGCCTTGGCAGTCACTTCGAGTTCATTCGGCTTGGTCTCGGCAGCGATGGTAGCCATCAGCAACTGGACACCCGCTTTTCGCAGTTCGTCCTGCCAACACTCTTCTAACGCATCGTCCACAACCACAGTCTGAACTTCCGATAGACGGCAAAGGCGGGCCAAGCTGGAATGGCCGAACTTACTACTGTCGGCAACAACAATCGTTTGATCCGCACATTGCATCATCGCTCGTTCGGTTTCTACCAGCAGCAGGTTGCTGTTGTAGTAACCTCGACGATCGGCTCCGGCGATGCTCAGTACGGCTTTCTGTACGTTGATGCTGCTCAACATTTGGTTCGCATACGGTCCCAACGAGACGCCCGTCCGCGTATGAACGTAACCGCCCAACAAAACGAGATCGACACGTTCCGATGAAGCGAAAAGATGGGCGACGGGAAGTGAGTTGGTGACAACCTGCAATGGTCTGCCAACCAGTTGCTTGGCCAACTCGTACGTCGTACTACCGCCATCCAAAAGCACGGTGTCATGATCCTGAATCATTTCACTCGCTTTGGCGGCAATCCGTCGCTTCATATCCCATTGTTCATCTCGACGGTCCGCAAACACCTTGACGCCGGCCGACGCTCCCGTGAAGAAAACTCCACCATGAGTTCTCCTCGCCTCCCCGAGCTCTTCCAGCACATCAAGATCGCGACGAATCGTCGATTCGCTCACCGCTAACAAGTCGCGCAAGTCAGGCAACGACACGAATCCGCGGTTCCGGATCAGCTCCAGCAGACGACTTCGACGCTCTTCGGTTGTGGAGACGTTGCTCACGCTCCCCTCGCTTGAGTGATTCGCTGCTTCAAGAAACCTACCCCTGATTGAATTGTGTCACAGAAGCGAAGGTTTTCAATCACCTATTGAACCGAAAGATGAAAAAACAGGGTAATTTAAGCCAGATAAACGAGGTGTATAGCGCACGAAACTCCGAATTCTCACAAGCCTGAAAGAAAACGCGCTGCAAATTCACGAAAACGCTCACAATCGCTCACTTTTTGCTTGAAATCCGTAATTGGGGTCAAAATTGTTCGATTTTGGAACTGGAACGATCTTGGCTGGTACTCGCAGGTAGAGCGACCGAACGAATCTTGGGTATCTTCGGTTTGGGTTTCGGGAAACGGGTTGTAGCGATTAGACTGGGAACCGATTTACGGTCTTCCTTTTTGGGACACATTCGCATGTCGTTATTGATTACGATTCGAGTCGCCTTACGAGCACTTGCCAAGAACAAGATGCGTGCCAGTCTAACGGTGTTGGGAGTGGTTATCGGTATCGCCGCAGTGACTGCGATGGTTTCGGTGGGGATGTCGGCTAGTCAGTTGGTTCAGAGCGAATTTGAGAGCCTTGGCACCAACGTGATATTAGTTTTCCCTGGAAACGAGCGGTCCCGCGGGGCAAGATCGGGTCAGGTATTGACGCTAACCCCCAACGATTGCAGCGCGATCACGGATGAATGCGAAAGCGTCCTGGCCGCCTCCCCCCTGGTCGGTGCTCAGGGACAACTGATTTTTGGGAACAACAACTGGAGCCCCAGAAGTATGCTTGGGGTCGGTTCCGACTATTTGACGGTTCGCAATTGGCAAATGCGATTAGGGGAGTTCTTCGCCGAACGAGATGTTGCCAATGCAAATAAGGTCTGTGTGGTTGGCCAAACCGTTGTAAAGCAGTTGTTTCAAACCACCAATCCGATCGGCCAGACCATTCGCATCAAGAACATACCGTTCGAAATTATTGGTGTGCTCGACACCAAAGGTGTGAACATCGTCGGCGAAGATCAAGACGATTTGGTACTTATGCCCTACACCACCGTTCGCAAACGATTGCAGCGGAGTAACTTCAATAATGTTGATGTGATTATGGCGAGTGCCAAGAGCACCTCACGTATGAAGATGGCTGAACTTGAAATCAAGTCCCTGCTGTCGGATCGTCACAAGATCGCTCCTGGTCAGCCCGCTGATTTTAATGTGGGCAACTCCAATGAGATTGCCGGTGTATTTGCAATTATC
>JBILTA010000252.1:0-7515 GCA_044371785.1 Pirellulaceae bacterium
TGTTGTATCAAGGCATTGGCGAAGAGCTTCAATCTTTTCGCCAGAGGAAACATTGGGCTGTTGTTGCCAGGTTTGCTCTAAACGCTGGAGTATATCACCGCTTAGAACTCTTGATTCGCGTCGATTGCGAGCAACCCAATCAAGAGCCTCTCTTCGGGCCGTGATGAAGGACCACGATAACAATGCGGCTTCCGTATCAAAAGCGATGTCGCGAGTCATAGCTTTTAGAACGACGTTTTGGAAGATATCTTCTGAAGTATGCGTATTTTTCACGATCACCCAAGCAGAGGCGGAAACACGGGTTCGCCATTGCATAAGTGTTTGGAGAATTTGCTGCTCAGTGAGAAGCATGCTACCGGTTGAGGGGGGAGGCGAGTCCATCGTATCAAGCAGGGGGGCCAAGATGTGCCGAATCCATTGGGCGAACGTTGGAAGTAAAACGTACGAGCGGTCGAAATCCTGACATATTTTCCAGAATTATTCCGCGAGGCGACTCCAAGCAGCGTACGCCAGTTTTAGTTGCCCGTAGCTATATTTATCGCCAAAGTGTTCTTTGGACATGGACGTGGTCGAATCGGGTGTGACGTTGAGATATTGCACGATTTCCCCAAAGCTGGTTTCATCCAAAAATAAGCTGATATCCAGTTCTCCCTTTCCCACATAATGACTCAGGTGGCTTTCGATGGTTGATATCGCCAAAGATCGGGCCGTTGCAATCTCCTCGATCGTTTTGCCGGCGCGGTACAATTCCAAAGTTACCTTTTTGGTTTGAGACTTATCGGGCCGCGCTGCGGAAGCAAAAGAAGGGTCGGGGGTGGAATCGGTATCGATACCATGCTCTTGGCAATAATCGAGAATGAGCTTTAGCAAAGTATCACCATATTTCTGTAGACGTGCTTTGCCAATCCCACGAATGTTCGACAATTGCCGTTTTGTTTTAGGTAATGTGGTTGTTAAGTCCTTGAGCGTCAGATTGGGGGCAACATCGAATTCCGGCAGATCCCGTTCTATTGCCATATCGTAGCGCCAGGCTGCGAGGCGTTCGTAAAGTTTGGGATGGGGAACATCTTTCGGGACTCTAAACGTCATTTCGCGGTTGAGATGGGGTTCTATTATTTCAAGCTCTGCATCACATTTAGCTCGACTTATGCGCTCTGCCGTAAAACCGTCGCTGCATGCGGCAAAGCAAAACTTCTTGGTAATGAAAAGCCGCTTTAAGTTACTTAATGCAGAAGCAAACTGAGTCGCTACCTCTTTGTTATCGGTTTCAATCGTAATCGCATCTACTTCCTGCATCAGAAGCAGGATCTTGTCAACGAAGTAACCAGACGCTTTGCGCAATCGCGCTTGTAGAGCTTCGTTTTCTTCAGGAAGTTCCGTAGACTGCAAATAGGCCGCTAGTTGCGGTGAGAATTTTTTACTGACGTCCTGTAGATCGGCGAGTGCTTTTTGCTGCAAGGTCGCAAAGGAATTCACCGTCTCACTAGTGAGCGATTTTGAGAGATGATGGCCGTGAATTATCAATTTTTGAATGAACTCGCTGATTTCATCAAACTGAAAAAGTGAGTGCAATGCACTTGTTTGACATTCATGTTTTGCTGCCTGTAGCTGGGCTTCTGTGGGGATATTCTTTTCTGCTTCCTCGCTAAACTCTTTTACAACTGGATCGGTTTTTACACTGTTGGAAACGATACGCGTCCGCAACACAATTCCTTCGAAACTCTTGCAACGGCTTAATGCGACATAGACTTGGCCAGAGGCAAATGCCGCTTGAGCATCGATGATGCAGCGGTCGAAGGTCAAGCCTTGGCTTTTATGGATGGTGATAGCCCAAGCGTGTCGCAGCGGGTATTGAGTAAACGTTCCCACGATTTGTTCTTCGATTGCTTTGGTCTGTTCATTCAGAGTGTATTTGATGTTTTCCCACTCGATCGGCTCAACGATAATGTCTTGGTTTTCGTTGGGACAACGAACCGCGATATGGTCGTCGTTAATTCGAGTAACGCTGCCGAGCTTACCATTGAAGAAGAGTCGATCTTCTGTTGTGTCGTTACGAATGAACATCACTTGAGCGCCAACTTTCAATTCCAATTTCTCTTCTGTTGGAAAACTGCTGGCTGGGAAGTCGCCCGTGATTATGGCTTGAAATGTTTCTTTCTTGCCAGGTAGTCGTTCTAAACTGGCGTTATTGATTTCAGTCGCTGCGGCGTTGGTTGCCGTCAATGTGATATAGGGTAGATCGGCTGAGGGATGAAAATTGGGAACATAGCGACTATTGAGTTTTTGTAGCGCCCTTTCATCAAGACGACTATCGCGCACTTGATTCAATAAGGCAATGAACTCTGGATCGGATTGGCGATAAATGTGCTTGAGTTCGATCGCGATATAGTCGGATTTTTGAAGAGCCTGACTACCAAAGAAGTATGGCGTTTCATAGTAACGGCGCAGTAAGTCCCACTCATCCGGCTTGACGACAGGCGGCAACTGATGGAGGTCGCCAATCATTAGGAGTTGTACTCCACCAAATGGCTGTTGGGAACTGCGGACTCGCCTGAGCACCTCATCAATCGCATCCAGCAAATCAGCTCGCACCATACTGACTTCGTCGATCACCAGGAGGTCGAGGCTGCGAATGAGTCTGGTCTTTTCTGCCCGGAAGCGTCCCTGAGGCTGTTTTCGATCAACACCTGGCAGGTGCATTCCGATCGGGATTTGAAAAAGCGAATGGATCGTCATGCCACCTGCATTGATGGCAGCAACTCCAGTGGGGGCTACGATTGCCATCCGTTTTACGCGGGCTTCACGAACCTTGTGCAGAAAAGTAGTTTTCCCGCTGCCCGCTTTACCGGTAAGGAAGAGATGTTTCTTGGTGTTGCAGATGTACTGGTAAGCTAATTCAAGTTGTGGATTGGTTTGCAGATTCATCGCCGGCACGCCTTCGCCACTAGTTCCTGTACTTTTTGTTTACTAAACAAAAGAATAGTATCAGGGGCGAAACGGACTTGCAAGGGGACGCGAATGAGTACAGGGGAGATGGGAGCAGGGTTATCGCGAAGTTACCGTGTTGATAGCTTGCCGAATCGCTGCTTCGGAGCCGTCGCCAACCCATAGCCACGATTCATTGAAACCATCCCTAAAGCCCTCATCGGTCGGAACATAACCCGTCCAACACTCACCATACCCAATCGGTATTACGGGGGTGTTGGGAGAATACTCTTGGGCAATAAAATGATAACCCACAAACGACTCGCCCGGGAAAAGCATTAACTTCGCAAGGCCTAAATCGAGGCATACGAAATCGATAGGCTGTCTTCGCTCCACACGAACGATCGAAGCTAAGCCCATAGCAGCCAAAATCCGGTTTTCAGTTTTAGCAGTTGAATCAGCCAGTTCAGCCTGTAATCGATCTTTTTGCAAGCTTGGAGCGGACGTATAGGGTAGTTCTAGAGGGGTTGAGCGAAATGTGATTGGCCCAACCGGAAGCCGAGTTGTATTTGCACGAGCCTTTATCATCGCATCATAAATTTTTTTAGTGAGTTCCTCACGGGCAGCTGGTGTTCCATCATTGTATTTGCCTGCTGTTACATCGCCGCTACAACCTGAGGCATAAATCTGCAAGGTGCTTAAATCGTCGCGTTGGCGTCGTTGGCGAGCTAAACCAACGAAATCGCTCGTTACTTCACCTCGACCGTAATAACTCATTGGATGTGTGGCATAGGTATGGTATTCGACGATGCAACGCTCTCCATTCCAGAAACTAAGAGTTCGCAATTTTTCATCGATGAGTCCTTCAGGAGCATCTTTAAAAATTGCTTCTCGTCCACTGCTACTACCGCGCGAAAAATGAACTTTGCCATCGGGCTCTACCATCTTGCGATTCGATGCGACATCGATGACCCTGGTCTCTGCATAGCCAAGATGTGTAACGGGTGAACGCTGTGTGGCGGATTGACGAACGGTTTCCGCAAGTCGTCGCATGACATCAGCATGAAAGTCGGCCTGAAAGAGTTCGTTTTGTAAGCCAACTTCGTCCAGCAAGCGGCTGGCATCATGATCGATCACCGGCGCATCATGTTGGTGCAAGGACGATACAAGCACTCTCTCGCGTGTCGTGCCGAGGGCATCAGCAATGGTATCACGCCAAAGATCGTAAGACGCATTGCGAATTTCACACCAATCGACGGCCACGACGGCTATAGGTTTATCTGAACCGAATAACACAAAACCGTGCGCGTACAAAGGGTCTGTGATCTTAAGCGATTTTTGCGGAAGAATACCCATGCAACGATGATGGAGTGGTATCGTCACATCGAGTGAGAAGCAACATACCTCTAGCTTTGGGATAGGCTTGATGCGAATATTACGGAATCGTACTGGATCGTCATGTCCTGCAAATCCAAAGTAACCTTGGGTACGATCTTTGCCTGGATGAACTTGATCGTCCTTAAACTTGGTCACCTTTGAGACATCGCCGTTGAGGATTTCTATGCCGTTGAGGTGCACAACAATCGTTGCTCCGGAGACGATAACGCGCATTTCGTTCCATTCACCCGTTGGCTTGAGGTGGCCGCGTTTGGGGGCGAGCATGCCATACACAGAGCCGGTATATTGTCGTGGATCGAGCGTGCTGTATTTTTCCGCTTCATCGTCCAAGATCTGAATTTCGCACATTGCATCCACGGAAGCCCGACCTTGACCGGGATAGCGAATGGCCAGTCCGTTGTTGCCACCTGGAGGGAGCAGAAACTCCAATCTTGCTTCGAAGTTGCTAAATTCCTCTTTAGTAAATAGAACTCCCCCCGACCCTTGCTTGCAGACCAGTTCGCCATTCTCTACAAAGTAGCCATCGACCGCCCCCTGCCAGCCTTCTAAGTCCTTCCCATTAAACAACTGGCGAAAGCCAGCCTCATCCAAACTTTGCTCTTTTTGCTGAGCCATACAAGGCAGCGATATCAATAAGCAGAGCATCAGCGAGCTTATTTGCGAGTGAAAAGTATGTGGAGAGAACATGGTGGGATTCCTTTTGGCTAACGCAAGGATTAGTGGCCCAACATCAACCAACTATGACGTCCAAGCGTTATGAGTTCGTCGAGTTTTGGCAAGCTCGCTGGCGGGAGACTAGATGATGAAACAATCACGCTCCAATCGCAAGATAAGGGAACTCGAATATGCGGAAACAGTGCAGCTTCTTTCTCACATTGTGCCTCTTCATGGTTGCATTGATTTCTCAAATCGGCTTTGGACAAGCGCCTTTAAAGTTGCTCAGTCCGGTGAAACATGAAGTGATCCAACGCGAGTATTGGGTTCCGCAGTTGGACTATGTCAATCGGGCTGCAGGAGCGGTCCGAGGATTCGGGTTAACGGAACTCAAGCTCGAAGCGGTCTCGATGGAATATGACCGTGCTGAAGTGCAGATTATAAAGCAGTCAGGTGAGTTGATACGCAATTGGCAGATGATCGAGTTGATGCCGAAAGAGAATTTTTTGGTCGGTACGCTCCAAGTTCCTGCTGGAGGTTGGTATTCGGCAAACGTAAGGCTTCTAAAGGGAGAGGCCGTGATTGCCGAGGGACTGACTGAAGCGTTTGGCGTTGGTGAAGTTTTCATTGTGGCTGGTCAATCTTATGCGACCAACTGCAATGACACCTTGTTTTCCGTCAAGGATCCAGAAGAACGTGTCGTCTGTTGGGATCGAAGCACCGCATCGTGGCGTGTTGCACATGATCCTCAATCGGTTGTCGATGGGACAAAAGATGGGTCGATATGGCCATTGGTTGGAGATGAGCTTGTAGACTTGTTTGATGTTCCAATCGCTTTTGTCAATGTAGCTTACGGTGGCACGAGTTCTGAGCAATGGCTGCCCCAGGGGAATTTACATAAGAACTTAGTTGAAGCATGTAGTAAATTACAAAAGTTTCGCGGAGTCTTGTGGCAACAAGGTGAGTCGGATGTGATCGATAAACGTTCGACGGATAAGTATGTGCAGAACTTGGTCAACATTCGCGACACAGCGTTTGCCTCTTTGAAGTACAAGCCTTACTGGTGGCTTGCCAAGTCGACGCTACATCCAACCGTTTATATTGATCCACAAAATGAACATGCGATTCGCCGCGGTTACGAGATCCTGGTTGACGAACATGGTTTCGACGCCGGGCCCGATACCGACCGCTTGGGAGGTGAAAACCGAGGAGGTCCCAATAGTCGTCGACATTTTTCAGAAATGGGTCAATTGAATGCGGCCAAACTTTGGGTTGCAACGCTCTACCATGACCTGACAAAAAATGCCCCTGAGCATTGGGCCGTACACGCAGAACTAAATGAGTTAAAACTTCGGGATTATGGTTGGAGTGAGTCGACGATTTGGAATGAAAGCAGTGTTGCTCTGTCAACGACTGGAAATCAAGAGGCGACTGCTCGCCTAGCGTTTCCAGCTGAAAAGGTACTATCTGTTAGGTCCGCCAACCGTATCGTCACTTTCGAGAAAGATAAGGATTATTCTGTAAGCGAAGATGGATTGACGGTCACGTTTAAGAATCTCAAAGGCATCCCCGCGATTGCTGAAACCGAGCTATATAAACCCGCTGGTGCTCCTCAAAGCTATCGACATCGCGCCGGGAATTCAGAAGAAAATTTACTATACGCTCCGGGACGCTGGTTTCATGATCGGAACGTGGAGATAACGTATAAGCGTCGCGATGAAGGAGCGAAACTCGCACCAAATGCGTTCGCATTCGGACAGCTTCCCAAAACGCTGAAACGCCTAGTTAACGGTGACAAGATTCGATTGGCGATATCGGGTGATAGTATCTCGACCGGTTTAGATGCCTCCGGGACTACGCAGGCCATTCCTAATCAATTGGGTTATGCGGAGTTGATTGCGGCCCAATTGGAAAAAGATTTTGGTAGTTCAGTGACACTAACCAATCGCTCCGTGCCTGGTTGGAGCGTAGCCAACGGCGTTAGTGATTTAGGGAATCTGCTGAAAGCTCAGCCCAATCTCATTGTGGTAGCCTACGGAATGAATGATGTGGGAAGGCGCGATCCCAAATGGTTCGCAGGTCAACTTTCGGAGTTGCTCAAACGAATCAAAGAATACGATACAGATTGTGAAGTGATTATTGTGTCACCAATGCTTGGGAATCCTGAGTGGGTTCACACGCCACGCGAGATGTTTGATCTCTACCGCGATGAGATGAAGAATTTTGTGGGAGAGGGGGTTGCCTTCGCAGATGTGACAGCTGTCTGGAGTTTGTACAACGAGAATAAGCACTTTCTTGATATGACCGGCAATGGTCTCAATCATCCCAATGACTATGGCCATCGTGTTTATGCACAAGGAGTGCTGAGTTGCTTGCCCACGCCACAGCAATGAAGTCCCTCTGTGCGATTTAAAGCGTCGCCCGATCCTTGTCCGATCCGGGCGACGCCAATGGACACTTACATTCTACCCAACTGCATTAGAAAATAATGACCGACTCATGCACATCGTGCGTCAGTTAATCTCACTGAGCCAATTA
>JBILTA010000253.1:0-7509 GCA_044371785.1 Pirellulaceae bacterium
AGCTCACTTCAAAGTCATAGTAAAGTGAGCTATCAATCCCAGACTACTCTTCAACCGAGAAAACTTCGCCGCGATCGCGAGTTGCCATCGCTTCGATGAGTGTTGGGGTGTATGGGCTGCCTGTGAGGTTCTGTGGGCCGCCGGAGCTGTAGCTCAAGAAGCGAACTGAACCGTCAACGAGCAACCAGTTAGCTCCACCTGGATGCAAGCTCCAGAAGTGATAACGATGGGTGCTACCTGGGTCCTGAACAGCACCTGGACGGAAGAAGTCAGGAGTTGCGGAAGGATCACCAGCACGCTCGAAAACACCGAGAACTACGTCGGTTGCACCGAAGTATGGGGAGTCACCAGAACCGGCCCAGATCCAACCGTAGTACAAGTCGCTTGATGGTGGACGTTCGCCAACAAACAAGGTATTGCTGGTCCCGTCAATAACCATTCCCATGCGGACGCCAGAGTTGACGAACAGCATACCATCTTGACCGTTAGCTGAAGTTTCCTTGAACTGGTTGCGACCAGAAACGCCCAAATATGAGGTCAACGCGGAGCGTTCACCGCCCGATTCTGGAGGGGACAACTGGCCGCCGCGTACGTCCGATGGGCAAACCATAGTTGGAATGATGGTTTCATGGGGCGTTTTGCCAGTGGTTGGGTTGACCTGCCACCAAGGCCAAGCTGCTGGTGTACCAGCCATGTTGAACATATTCCTGGCGTTCCCCTGCTCCATAAAAGGTGCAATGCGGGTAATCCAGCTCCAGAAAGGTCCTTCGGCAGGATACGAGCTGCCTGGGGTCAAACCACCTGGAGGTGGATTGCGTTGGTACGAGGTGTACCAAGTGTTGCCCAATTGATGGGCAGAAGGAAATCGCTTGTAGGTGTCGTGATGCATATGCAACGCGAGACCTTGCTGTTTCATATTGTTGACGCACTGTGCACGTCGGGCTGCTTCACGAGCTGATTGAACGGCAGGAAGTAAAAGCCCGACCAAGATACCAATAATTGCAATTACCACTAGCAGTTCAACCAAGGTAAAACCCATGGAACGCAACCGCATCCTCGAAGGCGTTCTCGACATAGAACAAGATCCTCTCAAAACAAATTAGAAAAATAAAAGGAACGCAAACCTATCTAATGCATCCTGCCTCTTGAATGAAGCACATGCAGATTGCCTAAGGATTCGCACTGTGGAGAAGAAACGACGAAACCGTGCTGAGTGAGAGGTACGGGAGGGAAAAAACGAGGTTCCATTGTCAATTTACTTCTACAGCGCTGATCATCACCCAGGGGGGGAGGGGTGTCAAGAAATTTTCATATGGTTTCATGAAAATTGCATGAAAACGTCCAAATCCCCTCAAAGTCGGCTTGTTGCTACGAACCCCGGTGGATCCTAAAAGTTCCGGTTTGTGCAAAAATGCCGCAGTTTGGCGTGCAGTGCACCCATGTAGAGGGGGTCGTTGTGGGGCTTTATCCTCCGTTCTAAGGGATGGCCGTTCCGCGAAGTTATATTGGACTCGCTTGTGGCCTTTATTTTTTTGAAGGTGTGCGGTGCGGGAATTTGTTGCAATTGATCGGTTGATCGCCCAAAATGCATAGAGCATGCCTGGCCTACCTTCAGCGTCAACTGCAGGAAGCAGTGTCTGTCTCCAGCCCGCCCTGATACCTCATTTCTTTCCAACGCAACAATCAAAAACAGTCGGAAGGAGGAACCATGTCCGACCTACCTCGTTCACGTATTCAGCCAGACCCCGTCGAACGAAAAGGGGCTGAAGAACAAAAAGCCAATCGATGTATTTGTCCAGTCTGTGGTGGCGAAACGATGGAAATTCGCGGAAAGGCGCAGTGTCGTCGCTGTCATACGATTTGCGAGACTTGTTGCGAGGGAGGCAGGCAATAACAAAAAATGGCTCACATGCTCACCATTGACTCACCTGTTATTTTTAGTCTCAGTTCGATTGGCCCAGTTAGCAAATGGCTCTGTAGATTTGTCTGTTGTGGATTTTTCCTTGCTTCGTGTTTTTTCTGTCCCTTCACTCAAGCTCAAGAAGCAAATGAAGAGCTAGTCGATTATTTCGAAACGAATGTTCGACCGTTACTTGAAGAAAAGTGCATCGCTTGTCATTCCGCGGAGAGTGGCAAGACCAGTGGAGGTCTTTCGCTTTCGTCGCGTGGTGGTTGGGAATTGGGTGGTGATAACGGTGCGGCTATCATACCAGGGGAGCCTGAGCAATCGCTTCTCATTCACGCTGTGACTTATGCCAATGCTGACTTGGCAATGCCGCCGTCGGATGCGGGAGGAAAGTTAAGTGAGCGTGAAATTGACATACTAAAGCAGTGGATCAAGACGGGTGCGATCGATCCTCGTAACGGTGCTGATTCACCTTTGGAACTGAATCGCCAACAAGCCAAACAGTGGTGGGCCTTTCAGCCGCTTCGTAACCCCACGCCTCCTGCTGTCCTTGATTCATCGTGGAATCAAACGCCGATCGACGCTTTCATTAGAGCGGCGCAATTGAAGCAAGGGGTTGTTGTAAATTCTAGTGCCGATAGACGAACTTGGATTCGCCGTGCAACTTATGACCTGACAGGATTGTCTCCAGCATTGGCCGATATCGAAGCGTTTGAAAATGATATCTCCCCGGATGCTTATGAGCGAGTCATTGAACGCTTGCTCGATTCACCCGCTTACGGAGAACAATGGGGGCGGCATTGGCTCGATATTGCCCGTTACGCTGATACGGCGGGCGACGGAGCGGATTATCCAGTACGCGAAGCCTACCTCTATCGCAATTGGGTCATTGATGCGATTGGCGGTGATTTGCCAATCGATCAGTTTTTGGCCATGCAAGTAGCAGGCGATATTTTGGCAAAAGAGGAAGCGATTCAAAGTTCGCCAGAACGTTTTGCAGAGCACATTATTGCTACAGGCTTTTTGGCGGTTGGTAAACGCTATGGCTACGCACCCAACGCAGACTATCAGCATCTCGATTTTGCAGACGCATTGGATTCCATAGGTCGGTCATTATTGGGATTGTCGATTGGTTGTGCTCGTTGCCACGATCATAAGTACGATCCCATTAGCGCAGAAGACTATTACGCATGGTACGGCATATTGCAAAGTACACAGTGGGCCTTTCCAGGGGGCGAAGAGCACAAGAGACCGGCCAATTTTCCTGCATTGATCCCAGAACAGCGACGCCTCGAGGCGGAGGCGAATCGTACTGCGAAAGTGGCTGAGATGGAGAAGACTTTGCGACAATTGCGATTGAGTCGAAACCAGCTTGTGCCAGGCTACCGAGCTGGGGGGATCGATTTAGATATAGAGCAACAGAAGCCTAACGAACCACCGAGTGGAGTTTGGTTGTCGGCTGGGCCCAACACCGTGACCGCAGATGCCCAGAGTCCATTTCATATCCTTCATCCACTTGGCAAACAGGGAGTGCGTGTGGGAACGGGCAAGCCAAACGATGGAGTGCGGTACGTCTTTGAAAATGCACTTAATGCGGCCGACTCGTCCGAGATGTTTTTCCACATCGAATTTCGAACACAGCCCGACGATTTAAATCGTGGTGCTTATCGGTTTTATCTTGGGCGCGGTGTAATCGCTTCCACGGCGTTGGATTTCAGTGTGACCAGCTCAGAGTTTGCCGTCATGCAAGATGGGAAATGGCGAGTTTTGCGTCCACTGGAAGCAAATCGTTGGTATGCGCTTGCTGTAAAGATTGACACAAAGTCCAAGAAATTTGATTTGCGATTTCATGATGGCCAACATTCGCAAAGCATCAACGATTTGCAAATCAATCCGACCTGGGATGGTATCATCGATACGTTTATCTGTGATGGCCTAGGGCATGTGGCTGGGGCTGCACCGTCGAGAGATCTCGATAATATCGGTTTGTCTATAGTTCCATTTGCAAATGCAAATGATTCTTTACCATCAGTCACGACAGCTGAAGAGAATCTCGAAGCATTAGCTCAACTTGAAAGTGAAATAAAGCGTCGTCAGCTTGAGTTGGACCAGTGCAAAAGCCAGACTCTCTATCCAGTTGCGTATGGTGTCGTCGAGGGGACACCTATAGATGTTCGCATTCAAAAACGTGGTGAGCCCGATAAGCTTGGTGCGGTGGTAGCTCGCAGAAATTTAGAGATCTTGGGTAGCGATCCACTAGATCCCGAGCGTAAAGGGAGCGGGCGTTTAGAGCTTTCTCGATGGCTTGTCGATTCCAAGAATCCTTTAACGGCGCGAGTTTTTGTCAATCGCGTATGGCAATGGCATTTCGGGCAAGGATTGGTTCGGACGCCGTCGGATTTTGGTTTGCGTGGCGAAGAACCGACTCATCCTGAATTGCTCGATTGGTTGACTGGCGAATTCATAAAGTCAGGTTGGTCGTTGAAGAGCCTGCATCGTTTGATTATGCAGAGCCGAACGTACCAGCTCAGTTCTGCAGATAATTCGGAGATGGAGGCGATAGATCCTAGCAATCGTTGGTATTGGAAGTTTCAGCGCCGACCACTGGCAGCGGAAGAGCTAAGAGATTCGGTGATGCAAGTGGCGGGGACATTGAACCCGACACAACCCGAGGGGCATCCCTTTCCCGATGTGAATAGTTGGGGCTTTACGATCCACAATCCCTTTCATGCCGTCTACGACTCGGAACATCGTTCCGTTTATCTGATGAAGCAACGAAATCGGCGGCACCCCTATCTAGCTTTGTTCGATGGGGCGGATCCAAATCAAAGCCAAGCGATGCGATCGTATTCGACCACTCCTACACAGTCACTGTTTCTGATGAATTCTCCCTTTATCGTGAAGCATTCAGAGGTTTTTGCGGAGCGAGTGTTGGCTCTGTCGAGCGATGAAAACGTCAGGATAGCGTGGGCCATAGAAACGACCACCGGCAATAAACCACAGCAGGCGGAAATCGAAGCGACAAAAGAGTTTTTGCGAAACTACGAACAAGCGACAACTGAAGCATCTGTTGCCTCCGATCCAAAAAACGAATCAAAAGCTTGGGCCGCCTTGGCTCGTGTCTTAATGACCAGTAACGCATTCTTGTTTGTCGATTAAAAAAGCGAGCAGGGTAAATCTATGCAGACCGACAAACTTTCATCAGCTTGCGATCATGTTTCCAGACGCCAATGGCTCCAACGAGCCTCGGGAGGTTTTGGTGCGTTGGCCTTGCAGGCTATGCTGGGGCAGATGGTTTCCGCCGATGATCCGTTATCGCCGCGAGTTCCGCATCATCCTGCAACTGCTGATAGCGTAATTTTCATTTACTCAACGGGTGGCGTGTCGCAGGTTGATACGTTTGATTACAAGCCTCAATTATTAAAGGATCATGGCAAGTCCTTCACAGCTTCGCGTTGGCTCAATAAGCCGGGTAAGTTTGAGCGTTTTTTGACAAAACCACGTTGGGGATTCAAACAGTACGGCGAAAACGGGCTTTGGGTCAGCGAGCTTTTTCCACATGTTGGTTCGGTAATCGACGATGTTTGTGTACTCAACGCAATGCACTGCGATAGCGATGGACATGATAAGGCGACCTTGGCGGCGCACGGAGGATCGGCACAGTCAGCCCGTCCGAGCGCAGGAGCTTGGGTCAGTTATGGCTTGGGTACTGAAAATAGAAATCTGCCTTCCTTTATGGTGATTGCTCCATCGCCACCGTATGCCGGTGCGCAAACCTGGAGTAGCGATTTTCTCCCAGGTTGCCATCAGGGCACACAGGTCGTCCCGGGCGATGAGCCGCTACCGAACCTAAAGCCCAACGTTCCTAAACATCTGCAGGAGTTGGAGCTGGCGTTGCTAATGCAGCGCAATCGAGCTCATCTGGAAAGTCGTGGGTTCGATTCAGCCCTAGAGACGCGCATTCGCTCTTTTGAAACTGCGTTTGGAATGCAAAAGGAAGCTCCAGAGGTTTTCGAGCTTGCGCCGGAACCGGCCTACATTAGATCGCTGTATGGGCTCGACGCGCCGGACACATCGAAGTTTGCTTGGCAATGTTTGGTCGCTAGGCGTTTAGTGGAACGAGGGGTACGTTTTATCGAATTGATCGATGTGGGTTCCAGCAATAATTGGGATTCGCATGGCAATATGCAGGATCATGTTCGTTTGGCAAAGGCCATCGATCAGCCGATCGCCGCATTGATCACGGACCTTAAGCAACGTGGGTTGTTGTCGCGAACCTTGATTGTGTGGACATCTGAGTTTGGTAGAACGCCCTTTCATCAAGATGCTAATCATCTAGGTCGTGAGCATCACAATCTAGTGTTCACTTCGTGGATGGCTGGGGGCGGGATCAAAGGAGGCATTTCATATGGCAGGTCGGATGAATATGGAATTCTGCCCGTTGAAGGTGCTGTTCACACTCATGACTTTCATGCAACCATCCTGCATACTCTCGGACTCGATCACGAGCGATTAACGTATCGGCATGCTGGTCGGGATTACCGTTTGACAGATATCGCTGGGAAAGTGGTTCGGCCGATTCTATTTAATGGCTAGCCTTGTGAGGACTCGATCGTTCTACTCAGATTGATACGAGCCAGTGCGAGCGGAAAAGAAATATCCACAAGCGGATACATAGCATGCGATAGGGATGATCCAGGCAAGCCAGTTACATGCATCCTCCATATGCTTCAAGCGCGGGCTGATCGACTCGCCAATCGGAAGCCGAACATTGTCATCTTCGCTTTGGAGTATCCGCAAATAATTGTCGATTTGTTCCTCATTGACATTTCGTGATCGAAGGGCGTCGATAACCGCAGCCTGTTGGCTTTCCGCTGCTAGCCGCGAGATACTCACTGGATAGGTTAAGCCGAATTCAGGATCTGCCACTTGCCAATCGCCGTCAATGGCGACTTCAAGCACAACATGTCCCCCGAGCCCCACAAAGCGACATTGGTACCCAAACTCCTCTGCTATCGATTTCAGAATCTGTGAACGCTCCGAGCATTCGGCATTTTGTCCGTTGATTAATAGATCGGTATCTTGTGTGCGACGAAGTGGAGCATACAGAAATCCTGCCATCCACTGAACCCAGTTTTCGTGCAATCGAATGAATCGCTCCGACGTGTGAGATGTGCTGTTGTAGACAGCTAGTGTTGCCTCGTTGAGTTGAAACGGTTTACCCGAACGTAGCTCAGCCCAATAAGTCCGAAGTTCCGATTCACTTCGAACAACATCTTGCTTCCAAAGGTAGCCAGCTACGGTTAGAAGAAGTAGCAACGTGCCTATTACGCAGTGAAAGCTCGCCCAAATAAGACGTTCGCGAACAGGAGTAAGAGCGGAAACATACGTCATCATTTTCGAGACCAACATCCTTTAAGCGTGGCTCGAACAATCAATAGCATCGTGCCAGTGTCGAAAACACAGGCAACTCGGCAAACTACCCAAATACCATTTCGGATATGCTGCCAAGGTTCGTCATCAGATCGCAGGCCCCACTCCGCCGGCGCAGCCGCAATGTGGGGGAATTTTCGAGAATTCCTGCCGTCAATTAGTTGAACTAA
>JBILTA010000254.1:0-7500 GCA_044371785.1 Pirellulaceae bacterium
GTCGTTTGTGATCCTGGTTGGAATCGGCGTTTTGTTGCTTTTGATGATCTTCCTCAGTCGAACTCTGACCTTCCCGGCTGGTGAAATTGAAGTGGTGCCAGTTGAAAACGTGGCTGGACGTGGGGATAACGCCGAAGGTTTCGCACGCGACTTCGAACCACCCGGAGCCGAAGAAGTAGAGGAAATGACTGAACCGACTCTTGCGGAGAGCTTGGAAGCGGTAACTTCAGCTGTAACCAATGTGGCTGCTTCGCTTGATTCTCTGGAAACAAATTCCTCTGCTACCTCAAAAGGGAAGGGGAGAGGCGACAGTCGCCCACCTGGTCCCATGGGAGAAGGGGATGATATCGTACCCCGATTCGAACGTTGGGAACTCAAGTTCGCAGCCAAGAATATGGCCGGCTACTCAGCTCAATTAGATTTCTTCAAGATTGAATTGGGAGCGATGGGAGGTGGGGTCAAAGAAGTTGAATATACGTCGGGGTTTGCAGGTGCTCCCAGTCGTCGCTCTGCCATGGGCTCGCAGGAAAAACGTCTCTATTTCATGTGGCGTAAAACAGGGCCGTTGCTTCAGTACGACCGGCAACTACTTCAACGGGCTGGAATCCAAACAAACGATCGCGTTTTGATCAAGTTCATTCCCAAAGAACTTGAAGATCGTTTGGCAATCACGGAACTTGCATACGCCAAGACGAAGGGTATCGATACCGTTAAAAAAATTGCGAAAACGATTTTTGAATCCAAGCCAACCAGCACGGGGTTTGAGTGGGCTGTGGTTGAACAACGCTATCGATTGGCAAAGTAGCAACTGTTGGTCTGGTACGTCACCTACGTAACAATAAATAATCATCGTGGTTCTTGTTTAAAGCGGAAAGATTCTAAGGGTATGGTTTACGATTTTCTTGGTAAAGCGGATTACGTATTTCTTGCATTGTCTGCGCTTTGGGGCACAGTTTGCGTCATCATCGTTTGGAACCGCGTGAACGCGAAACGCTTTAAAACCGAAGAAGAACAAGATCGCTTTTTGGATGGTATAGAACCACAACTTGTTCAAGGCAATTTCGACGCAGCACTTCAGACCTGCGAAACCGACGGCCGCGCTTTGCCTACCATGATTTCCTTAGCACTCAACAATCGTGAACTCGGTTATACCAAGACACGCCAATTGGTAATGGACCGTTTCCAACGCGACATTATTGCTGACCTTGACCAACGCATCTCGTGGATTTCCACCGTGATCAAGATCGCACCGATGCTTGGTTTGCTGGGAACGGTGGCGGGGATGATGGGTGCGTTCGCTACACTGGCTGAAGCCACAACCGTTGAACCTACCAAACTCGCGTTAGACATTCGTATTGCTCTGGAAACGACCCTAATCGGCTTGAGCATCACGGTTCCCCTACTAATCGCCATGGCCAGCATCAATAACCGTATCAAGCACATGGAAGAACTGGTCGCTGCAGGCCTCACTCGCTTTCTAGAAGCTTACAAAATTGGTCTTACTCGCACCGCTGGTCGTTCCGCTAGATAATCGCAGGTGCTCGAATGAGTGTAGTCCCCAATGATGATCTGTTACTAGAAGACGAAGCCCCCGTTTCCACCGGTGGACGCAAAGAACCCGACAGTGAACTCGATATCACGCCGATGATCGATATCGTGTTTCTGTTGCTCATCTTCTTCGTCGTGACTTCTAAGATGCAACCGCAACAAGTTACCGACTTGCCCAAAGCAAGGCACGGAGAAGGTATTGCTTCTAAACAATGGATCGTACTGAACGTAAAACGTTCGGGCGGAGACGTTGCCGAAATCACCCGCAAAGATGGCTCTGCTTTCTCTAGCGACAAAGAGGAACAAGCCCAGCAAATCGAAGACTATGTAAAAGAAGGTCTCGACCAGGGCATGAAACTGGTGGTGATTCGCGCCGAAGGTGCCGTGAAAACGGGCGAAATTTCTCGCATTCGAACCGCAATTTCCGCTGCCCTAGAAGAAGGCCAAGAAATAAACATCGCTGTTCAAGAACAATGAAACCTCGCCCTCTCGCTTCGCTTACAAACCAACTTGAAATAACCGCATAACAACTCATGAGTATTCGATTTCAATGTCCACATTGCAATTCCATTCGAGCTGCGAACGAGCGAATGGCGGGAAAAAAGATTCGTTGTCCCGTGTGCTCAGGCAATGTGCAACTTCCTTCCCTTGAAGAAATTGCTGAGGCAGAACGGCAACAGCAACAGTCTCAAGCTTTCCAAAACCGCTTGGAAACGGTTGCTCCTTCAGCTAGTGCTACCGTGCCGAAGTATACCGCTCCAGCGCCAACCAGTCAGAATGTGGACAACGACGCTGCCGGTGAAGAACCTATGGTCTTTACCAAAAAGAAAAATCGTGACGACACCGAAATGGATATGACACCCATGGTCGACGTCACCTTCTTGCTCCTGATTTTCTTCATGATCACAGCTTCTTTCAGCATTCAAAAAGTATTTCGCACTCCAGCTCAAAAAAGCAACGAAGCAAGTCTCAACGCAGTACCAGATCCAAATCAAGACAACTCGGATTCGGTTATTGTTCAGATTGATGAATTCAATTCGTACACCGTGCTTTTGCCCAGCGGTGAAGAACGCGAAATTCCAAGCAAACAAGACCTGATCGTGCTCCTGTCCGAAGCCAAAGGTGAAGGTGATCAGGGACCATCAAAACTGATCATCCGCGCTCATGAAGATAGTACCCACTCCACCGTTGTCGCCGCTTTAGACGCCGGTCGTGATGCGAACTTCGAACGTTTTGAATTAACCACTATCGAAGAACTCGACTAAGCCCCGTCAAAAACCACTTCGAAATCATTACCCAAACAACAAATTATTACTTCAGCAAGAAATACGGATCAAGAATGCTCGCTCAGCAGTTTATCGATAAGCTTGAAGGCACCGGTTTGCTTCATCCCGATATTATCGCCGAGTTGCGCCGACAATTGGCAGACACCAAGGGACGTGTGACCGTTGAGGCGTTGGCTAAGCTCCTAGTCGACAATGGCCATCTCACGAAGTTCCAGGCCACAAAGCTGGTATCGGAACTACGCGAAGATAGCGCCCCAGCAGCCCCCGTCAAAGCTCCTGGTGTTAAGCCCCCAACCAATGAACTTGACCTAGCACCGCTTGAAGGCTCCTCCTCGAACTCCGCTTCTGGTACCGCCAAAGCGATCGTTGATTCTAACGATGTTGAAGAAGTCGAAGTCATCGAAGAAGAAGTAGAAGAGGTTGTCGAAGAAGTCGAAGCTGTTGAAGAAGTTGTTGACTCAGATCCAGTGGTTGAAGTCGTTGAAGAAGTTACCGAAGTTGTTGAGGTCGTCGAAACACCTCGCAAGAAAAAGACTGCAACTCCGGCACCCGCTCCGGCGCCATCGATCTTCCCAACCACCGCTCCCCAAGCGGTTGCCGCAGCAGATCCGATGACTCCATCACCTAAACCCAAATTGCCCGCTAAAGCCAAACGAAATCCGTGGGAAGATTTTCGAATCTTGGGAGTAGGTTCCGTTCTCGCCGTATTGCTACTACTCGGCGCCGCGCTGTTGTGGTGGTACTTCCGAGGCACAGCCGATGAGTTAATCGACCAAGCTGACAAGGCCTATGCCGGCCGTTCCTACGAAACCTCTGAAAAATTCTATACTGATTTCGTTGAACGTTTTACCACAGACGATCGCCTTTCCTACGCCAAGGTTCGTCGTGCCTTATCACAACTGCGGCGCGTAGCTGAGACCAATACAGATCCTAAGGAAGCCTTAAAGACTGCCAAAATCGTTCTTCCACCCATCGCTGAAGAACCTGGTCTGCAGTCCGAACGTGGCGACTTAACGGGCGTCTTGCTCTCCATCGCCGAGAAATACAACGCGAAAGCCGATGCCGAAAAGGTGATCGCTGGCAAAAAGGAACTGATGGAATCCCAAAAGGAGTTGCAGTCGATTATCGACAATCCGCAATATGTCGGTAGCGGCCAAAGAACTCAACAAGCCAACCGGATTGCTCGAATCGACGAAGAACGACAACGAATCCAACGCGACATCGGACGCGAAGAAGATCTGGTTGCTACTATCGCTAAAATCAAAACGGCTCTTGAGCAAAAAGACACTGCCAGCAGTTATAACTTCCGCTCTGAGCTTGTACGCAAATATCCACAACTTGAAATCAATCCTGAACTCAACGCTCTGATCGTTCAAGCCGCCAATATTCAAAAAGAGCTTGTAGCAAAAGCAAATCTAAACGTTGCTAATGAAGATCCCCAATCACCCCGACCAACTGCCATGCTTGTCAATTCGCAAGGTAGCTCCGTGGATGAGCTACAAGGCAACCTGGTCTATGTAAATGCCCTTGGTGCCATTTACTGCCTCGACGCTTCAACCGGCAATGTACTCTGGCGACAATACATAGGACGTGATGTTACCAATCAGCCCATCCGCTTATCCGATACCCCTGATTCCGATACTTTGGTGACCCGTTCACCGGCAGGTGTTGTACAACGCGTAAGCGGTACTGATGGTAGCACAGTATGGAAATCCGTTTTTCCGTCAGGCATTATTTCGCCAACTGTCGACAACGAACAGATCTTTGCAGCAATCCCCTCCGGCGAAATTGCATCGATCGACGGAGCGACCGGCAGCTTGCGTTGGGCTACCAAACTTCCGCAACCTGTACCGGTCAGCCCAGGTGTCGGCATTAAGAAACCGCAGCTGTATATCCCCGGCGAACACTCCAACCTATATGTACTCTCCAGAAATTCCGGAGAATGCAAAGAAGTACTTTATACCGGACATGCGGCAGGAACCATCGCTGTTCCACCAGCTCTTCTCCTGGGACATCTTTTTGTTTTTGAGAATCCAGCCCCCGATTACTCCGTCGTACGCGTTTACAGCACAAATGACGAAGGCCTCGAATTGAAGGTTGCACAAAATCCATTTAGGCTTAAGGGGAATATCATTGTCCCACCACAAATTGATGGTCGACGCCTAATCGTCATCACAGATCTTGGTGAAATTGCCGTTCTCGATGTTGAGCTTGCCTCAGCCAAAGAGAAAGTAAGCCGGATCGCTGCCAACCCAGCTTCAGAACCCACGCCGCGCCCACTTTATTCTTGGGCCAAGAGCAACGAACTATGGGTATGTAGCAATCGATTCTCACGGTATGACGTACAGGTGAGCCGTGGGCAGATCGATCGCAAATGGATTAAAGATGATGGTGATTCATTCGTTGGTGCCCCACAACAATTCGGCGACATCATCATTCATGTACGTACCGTCATTGGAACAAAAGGTATTCGCGTTTCTGCCGTAAAGGGAGCCGATGGTGCTGAAGTATGGAAAACCGACATCGGTGTCCCCGTAAGCAGCCTCTGGAGCATGGACGAGCAATTGAACGCAATCTCCTCACAAGCGGCCCTCTACCAAATCTCAACCGACAAATTCACCGCACAAGCCAGTTCAATTCGCCCCTTAGAGAACCCAGGCTTACACGATCGCTTACTCATGTTTACCTCTCCCCTCAGCTTGCCGCAAAACAAGTATGTTCTCTTTAACATGAGCAAACCCAATCAGATCGCTTATTACAACCCTTCCAGTTCTGACAAACAACTGAATTTGGTTCTGCAGAATTTTGCTGGTAGCGAGCCTTCCGGATCACCAACTGTTTTTGGCAATGGATTGCTTGTCCCATTGAAGAATGGACAAGTCGTTTACACCGAACCTGCAACAGGCCGAGCCTTATCGAGCCCGTTCCAACCACCGCTGGAATCAGGCGTTGAAACAACCTGGGTAGAACCAGCCGTTCTTGACGATGGCAAGACGACGATTATCTCTGGCAGCAACCAAAAGATTTATCGTATCGAAATCACGAAGACTATGAATGTGCTCGGTGAAGCGGACTTAGAGCAACCCCTAAGACTTCGACTGGTACAGATGGGATCCCAGATTATTGGTGTCTCTGCAAGTGCGGCCAGCGATTCTCTGGTTTCCATTGATGCAGATAGCCTTAAAGTTACTACCGCTGTTCCTGTCCAGGGTCGCGTAACTTGGGGCCCTTATGTGGTTGAAAACCGAATTTGGTTGCACACAGAAGCCGACGGACTGATGTGTTTCGATCAATCGCTCGGTCGCATCTGGCAAGTCAATTTACCCTCTACTGCTTTGACCAATTCGCCTATCTCCGCCGATGGCAAAACCTTTATCGCGGCAAAAGAAGGACGGATCTGGAGTATCGATGCGGAGAGTGGTGCATTGGCAGGTAGCATCAATGCGGGTGAACCGCTTACCGGAACAATGACTGCTCTTGGTGAATCCATCTATGTGGGTGGCGAAGAAGGCGTAGTGATTAAATTGAGCACGACCCCAGATTCGGCAGCCGAGGAGCAACAGTAATGCTGAAGCGATTTTCACTGCTCCTGCTGCTAATCATTTGCTGTCCTATGTTCAGTGCCATCGGACAGGATAAAGCGGACGATAATCCGAATAGCAATATCCAAGAACTCCCCACGATCGACCAAGACGCTTTTGATGTGATCTACATCAAAAAAGAGGTTGGTGGTGAGAAAATCAAAGTTGCCCCACTACCTTTTCCGGACCGTAGAGTACCGACGGATCAGGCAGGCAAGAAGATGATCATTGTCTGGCTGGAACAACCTGACAAGAAGTACGAAATCTCTTGGGATGACATCGAACGCATTGAACTGTATGAACAGATCATTATGCGAGAGATCGACGAAATGGTCGCCAACAAAGACTATGCCGGCGCATTTCGTTATATCGGTTTTCTTTATCGCTATTATCCTAATACACCCAACTTGGACGATATGCGTAAAAGATTGCTCCTTGAAAATGGAGCCTATCTCTTCAGCCAGAAACAATATGAAGCTGCCCTTGTCGTTATGGAGAGCTTGTATCGCGGCGATCCTAACTATGAATCAAGTAAAGTTAGCACCGCCATCTCTCGCTTAGCGGACTTCATCATCAGCGACACGATGGGCAAGAAAGATTTACCCCGTTCACAACGCTGGATTAAACGATTCGAAACCGAGTTTCCACAACTCGACCTTACTGGCGTCAAGAAATGGAAAACTGAACTTGAGTCGATGGCACAAGCCAAAATGAATGAGTGCTTGGCGTTGAAAGAACAGCAGAAATATCGCGCCGCCAAAGATATGGCTGTCGAAGTGCTGGCAACTTGGCCCGAAATCGCCGGCATCAATGAACTGATCGCTGAACTGGATGAAATCTATCCATCGGTTCGAATTGGCGTCATGCAAAAAGCGATTCGCTTTGAACCAAGTAACCTTGTCAACTGGTCGGGGCGACGCGGTGGAGCATTATTAGTTCGTCAGTTATTCGAACTCCGACAAATCGGCACCGAAGGCGGAAGCTACGCGATGCCACTCGGTAAATTCTCGCAAAGCGATGACCGCCAATCCTTAAATATCACCCTCAACGGGATCGATGGTAAAGAGGTTCGCCAATGGGATGCG
>JBILTA010000255.1:0-7461 GCA_044371785.1 Pirellulaceae bacterium
GAGAGAGGAGCAATAGCTAACGTCGAGGCGACATCCAAGCGGCCATTGGTAACAACGCGACCATTGAGCGAGGCTGTTGGACGAGCTCCATCCAGCAAGGCGGCTTTGACTTCCTCTGCTGTAGCGGTTGGGTAAACCGACTTGTATAGGGCAGCGGCGCCTGACACGTGAGGTGTTGCCATCGACGTGCCATCGTAGGATCCGTAAGTGTTCGTCGGCAAAGTAGAATAGATGCCTGTGCCAGGAGCTGCAATATCTACAGAAGTGGCTCCGTAATTGGAAAATCCTGAAATTGCACCATCGCTCTGAATAGAGGCAACCGCAATGACACCATCATAGTCCGCAGCTGTTTCCAAAACGTTGCCTGTTGTTAGGTCCACCGCATCATTCAATGTGCTCAAAGATGCTGGATAGGGTGGGTTAACATCGTTGTCGATCGTTTCATTTCCTGCGGCTCCGATCATCAAGATGTCTGCCTTGGCACCACGATTAATGGCGGCATGAAGGATAGCGCTATAGCTGTATCCACGCCAAGAGTTGCTGCTAGCGACTACATCTAAGCCATGCCGTAACTTTAAATCCGTGAGATAATCGTAGGCTTTAACTGTCTGATCCATGGAGAATGGATAGAAAATGCGCAGGCTGATCATCGAGACATCCCAATTCACACCGGCAACGCCTTGTGCATTACCGCCCGTTCCACCAATCGTACCTGCTACGTGTGTGCCGTGAGAGTCATCGGACGCATTGTCGAAAATGGAGCTATCGTTGTTGGAAAAGTCCCAGCCATGTACGTCATCGATGTACCCATTATTATCATTGTCTCGGCCATCCACTGGATCGAATGGATTGGTCCACATATTGTCTATCAGATCGACATGATTCCATTGTATGCCTGTGTCGATAATGCCAACATAAACGTTGGACGATCCGAGTTGATTATTATTCCAGGCTTTTTCTGCTTGAGATCCAAAAGTATTGGCTGGAACACCAGGCGTGATGGCTGGATTATCGCTATACATGCCCCATAAAGAGCCATTGGTGTAGAGCGTGTCGTTTGAGACTGCCGCTATATCAAACACATAGTTTGGTTCAGCCGCTAGCACCCCATCTTGTGTACTGAAATAGGCCACTGCTTGGTCTACAGTCATGTTAGATGCAAGCGTAATCTTTTCGATGACGCCACTACCACTGCGTTGCATCATCGCAGTGTGAATCGTTTCGGCGAGAACGGAACCAGCAGGGCGAATTTGTGCTCGCATTTCGGGAGTTGTATCGGGCTCAAACTGTACCAGGACTTCATTTGCAATAAAGTCGGCCGCAAGTAGTCTACGTTCTTCGAGCATTTCTACTTGTAACTTCGATGACTGCGAGCATCGCGTTCTACTTCGTCGCATTCTTCGACTTCGTTCCTGTTTGCTTCGATGCGTGGAGAGTGGGCGCATAGAAAAAGCTCCAATGATAAGGGCGAACGCACTTCGACCATGAAAACGCCCCTAGCTTCGTATCGCTACGAGCTTAGATAACATTGCAGGTGAGTTGCGTCGCTGAGGATAAGGGTGGAGATAAGAACAGATAAGGACAAACGAAAAGATAAGAGATCAGATAAGGTCTGCTGTCAGCCGGAAGTGTACCCGGAAAGTCTGTCGGAATCTACAGAATTTTTTTGATACATTAATTTTGCCCACTGAAGCGAGGGGAAGAGAAAAACAAAAAACGCCTGAACCTATCCAGTTCAGGCGTTTGTGAAGAAGCTTCATAGATGGTGTGTTTGTTTCTCAGCCAAGCTTGGCTAAGCGTTCACCATCTTTGAGCAACGCGACCAAGGCTAAGTCGACCGATGCTGCAAAGGTGTCCGTCGCACGAGGACCAATTCGGCTAGCGACCGCCAAGTATTCACTCATGGTCTGGGAAATAGGTAACCGTGGGCCAGATAAAGCTCGACTTGTCCCACCGTTGTTAAGCGGTTGCAGCGAAACAATGTTGGTTGAGCCATTGCCAGAGGAGCCTGAGGTCTGCGTGTTGAATGGACTGGGTGAGTTATTAGCACTTGCGGCCGCTTCAGCAAGGCTGGAGAAACCGGATGGTGCTGGTGGAGGAGGGATAACCTTTCCAGCATCATCATTGTAGATCGTGCCTTCCGCTAGGCCATCAGAAATCACAGCCCCAAAAGCTCGGACAAGTTGAACATAGAAGGTCTCGTCTGACTCCGCTTTACGATCTCCCAAAATCGGAACCACGATGGTCGCTGACCGGCTACCAGGCCGAATAGAAACCTGTCCCGACACGGCCACATAATCCCGGTCTGCGGTGGTCGCAGTTCCATTCATCGTAGCGTAGTGGATGGTGATAAAGCTCCTAGAAGGTTGCGCTAGCAACACGGTGAAATACATGCTCTTGCGACCGGTATTGCCTTCGATAACGGCGCTGTCATCGATTATGATACCTTGCTCGCTGTCGTCGTTGATGATTGTGGCAGTCGCCGCTTCATCCGTTAAATTAGCCTGCTCTGCAGCATATAGAGTCAGATAAAAGCTTTCGTTGTCTTCGATGATCGTGTCACCAATGATGTCGACACGAATGGTGCCGCTGATCGCTCCCGCAGGGATTGTGAGCGTTCCCATGACGCCTTGATAATCACTCCCCGACTTTGCTGTTCCATCGACTGTCGTGTAAGCGATAGAAACGTTCTCCGAATGGACGTCGCTGAGTAACAAAGTAAAATACACCGATTTGTAACCACTGTTTCCTTCGACAATGCTGACGTCTTCAATGGTCACATCGGGCACATCTTCTGAAATAATTTCACCAATTCCAAATGGGAAATCGATCACCGCATTGGAAGCATTAGACAGATCTACATAAAACCATTCCCGAAGTTCAACATCTAAGTCGCCGATTACGTCAACCGCAATAATCTTTTCTGTTTCACCGGGCGCGAAAGTGATGCTTCCCGAGGTGGTTACATAATCGACATCGGCGGTGGCAGAGTCGTCGCGAGTCGCGTAGTCTACCGTCACGGTGTTGGTGGATGGCTTGGACAATGTGACCGTAAACTTCATTTTGGTCGTGCCAGAATCGCCTTCCATTACCCATTCATCGGAGATTGATACCGATGGGGTTGGAGGCTCAGCCAACATCGCGGCCACATTCAATCGTCCACCGGTCACCGTTCGACCGTTCATCGAAGCGGTCGGGGTTACAGTTTGCAACAGAATGCGACGAATTTCTTCGGCGGTGGCGTCAGGGTATTGTGACTTGTAAAGAGCGGCTGCCCCAGCGACATGCGGCGTGGCCATCGAGGTTCCGCTGAAGGAGCCGTAAGTGCTGGCTGGAAGTGTCGACCAAATATTGTCACCAGGTGCGCCCAAGTCCACGGTTGTAGCACCGTAGCTGGATGACCCAGACTTTGCTCCAGTTGCTGTGATGTTCGCAACAGCCACTACACCTTCATAGCTGGCGGGGGATTCCGTACCACCGGTAACAAGCGTGCTGTAGTTGCTTGGGTAGTTATTGACGACGTCATTATTCGAGTTGGAATTCCCAGCAGCCGCAAAGAACAAGATATCATTCTTGGCAGAGCGAATAATGGCGGCGTGTAACGCGCCGCTATATCCACCACCACCCCATGAGTTATTGCTTGCAACGATATTCAATCGATGACGAACCTTGAGGTCGGTCAAGTAATCGACGGCACGAATTGCATTGGCTGTCGAACCAGAGGGGGCAAGGAATTTCAAGCTGACGATCGAAACATCCCAGGCGACCCCTGCCACACCGACTCCGTTACCACCCTCAGCTCCGATTGTTCCCGCTACGTGGGTACCATGGTCATCCGCTGGGCTATCATAAACGACTCGATCATTGCCCGCGAAGTCCCAGCCCCAAGTGTCATCGATATATCCGTTGTCGTCGTTGTCGATTCCGTCAACAGCATCAAATGGGTTCACCCAAATATTCTCGTCTAAGTCTGGGTGCGTTACTTGAACCCCCGTGTCAATGACACCCACAATCACATTACTTGATCCCAAAATGTCTTGATTCCAAACTTTTTCGGCTTGGCTACCGAATTGGTTTGTCGTTCCGCCAGGGCCAATGGCAGAAGGCGAGTCGTCGCTGAACATTCCCCACAACGAACCGTTGGTGTAAAAAGTATCGTTCGACACAGCAGCTGCAGTTACGATGTAATTCGGTTCAGCAAACTTCACACCATTCAGGTCCTGGTAGTGTTCAATTCCCTGCTCGACAGACATGGAACCGCCCAGTTGAATTCGCTCGATGACCCCTTCACCAACTCGTTGCATCATGGCTGTATGGATCGTCTCTACGACGGCCGAGCCAGTCGGACGTACCGAAGCTCGCATCTCTTCGGTCATGGAAGGATCAAATTGAACCAGAATCTCACCAGCCAAAAAATCGGCTGCCAGTAATTGTCGCTCTTCTAACCGTTCAATACCAAATCGACTAGAAACGAGGCTTTTGAGTCGACGTGATTGGGCCTTACGACGCAGTTTTGCAAGCCTTGATGCAATTTTCTTGGTCACCGACATGATACGATAGCTCCGCAATCACTCCCCTCACCGCACGTGCACTAAGAGCCCGCCCGATGAACAGCGAGTGCCGAATAAAATAGGAAAAAGATAAGTCAGACAGAACAAACTTAGAGAGGATGTATAGACGGAGTGTAGCTAAAGGAGGGAGCTTAATCCATACAATTCCTACCAAGTTTAGAACGGGACCCCCTCTAGTGGTGGTCTTTTTCGATCCGAACTCGGATTGGAATCGATGTAGGATTCCCCGCTGATTGAGATCGCAAGTGAAAATAGCGAGTTTGCGGTTCGACCCAAGGCGCCACCGTAATGTAAAACTCGCGTTCGGTTTGTCCTTCAGGTATCAACAAACCGTTAAGCCCGATGTTATCAATGAAGACTCCATGCGGCAGGTTTCGCCCCGAATCCTCATTACCGAAAGATACCGGTCCGGCGTTCTCATTTCGCTCAATACGCAGTTTCGCGGAGGTCGTCGTTCCAGGAGCGACTACAATTTCGAATTCTCCTGCTGGTGGCGTGTCTCCACTGAGCCTTTCAACAAAGATCGCGACCTCAGGTTTTGCGTCTGCCGCTGCGAGTCGAAGTTTGAGTCTCCCGGTAACATCGATTTCTTGACGCGAGCCACCAATCACAGCGCTACCTTTCAATCCCAGTTCGAGTGGCTTGGGTTCTTCTGGTAGAACCGCGTTGGGTTGTGCAAAGATGGTGGCAGTCGCTTTGTTTTGTCCTGCTTCAATGGTCAATGGCTTGGTAACTACAAAACCCTCGGGTAAGCCTATGAGCTCAATATCGATAGCGTCATCGAATCCATCAAAACGTTTGGCTGTAACTCCGAACTCACGTCCTCGACCAATCGGAATCGTGAGGTCGCCGCCATCCAAGCTTACTTCAAACCTTGGTCGAGCGGGGCGAACAGAAAGTTCATATTGGTACTCATTTCCCCCAAAGCTGCGGCTGTCCCTTACTCGCAAAATATAGTTCCCATCCGCTGGGGTCACAAATGTCAGTCGAGAGTCACTCCCTAGTTCGCGTTGACTATCATCATCGTTTTCATAATAGATCGGAAACGTTGGTAGGCCATTAGGAGTCGGAGCTTGGCCTGGCAGCAGCGGACGTACGATATAAGCAGGAGCTCCCAATGCATGTGCTGTTGGTGTCGTATCAAAGAAAGTATACCGCGAGCCGTAGCCAGGATAAACTTTGAATCCCGAATCGGGACCACGTGGATAGAGCCACAGCTTGACCACTTCACCATCGGAGTAAAGAAACTCGTTCAATTCCATCTCTTGCCATTTATGCAAGCGGAAATCATCGATCGATAGGCTGTCTTTACCACGGAAAGTGTAATAGCTTTCGCGTACCGCCTGTAAATTCACACGCAATACGGGTGAGCCATCTTCATGCAAGATGTCGATTCGACTATCAAGCGGCGATTTGTTTCGCGCCGCTTTGACTTCAGCAATCCAGGTGTCTCCCTTCTTTGCCTGGAATTTGTACATGTCAGTGTCTTCTTTGCCGGCTTGGTTGTTGGTGGGATCAATAACGCCACGCACAGCAAAGGGAAGGGAGAGCGTTTGGGCTTCAGCGATTTGACTGTTAGGTTCTATCTCTTGGGTTTCGTTAGGAGATGGTATATCCCCCATGCTGCTTATGTTTTGTTCCGATTTCATGGAAGCATCTTCTGCAGGTGGAGGTGGCAAAGCGGTCACTTGAGAAATCCGACCATTGCGAGACAAGACGATGATATTTCCACTATCAGCCATAAACTCACAGCCTGCAGGTGCTCCTTGTTCTAGAGGCAATACGCCAGCTAACCGCAAGTCACCAGCCGTCCATTGCTTCAAAGAGCCATCGCTCCCTAAAGTGAGAACTTGCTGATGAGTCGGGTCAATACGCAGTTGAATCAATGAACTTTCATGAGCAAATCGTGATTCACGCAGTGGGTTGATGGCAGATCTTTCCAGCGAAACAAGATCCCAGCGGCGAAGCTTTCGATCTGCACCACCGGCGTATATTGAATTACCATCAGGTGAAAAGCGAACAGCATACTGCTCCTTCTCACCCTGCGAGAGAGTATCCAATCTCTCGCCACTCTGAATGCTCCATAGCTTGACAGTTTCATCCGCGCTGGCGGAAGCCACAACGCGATTCGAAGGATCGATGTCGAGATCGTAAACCGCGCCGTTATGACCTGAAAAGCGGTGGGCGATTTGATTCGTATGCAGATCACGCAATTGAATCTCGCGGTCGTAACCTGCAGTGGCCAGCCATCGACCATCAGCGGAAACGACAGCCGCATATAAAATGTCCGAGTGGCATTCCATGTGCAATTTCTTTTCGCCAGCGTTTAAGTCGATCAGAGCAACTTCGCCCCCAACCCCTTCGACACCTCCACCTACAACCACCATATTCTCCGTTGGATGTAAACGCAGGCTGGTGATTTTGCCGGCGAAACCATCCCAACGTCGAACGATGTTGCCCGTTGTGATTTGCAATTGAACCACTTCCCCGAAACGACCGGCAATGAGATGCTCTTTATCGCGGAGGACTACGGCGGTTGTATACGGTGGAGTAATACCTGGCTTCGGCTCAATCTTAGGAGTGTTGAGTCTCATGGCCAGTGGTTGAGGTGCAGCAGTCGGAGCGTTAGCACCAGCATCAATCCACTTCACGATTCGTTCAATCTCAACTTCGGTGGGTTGAGCTTCGTCTTCAGGTGGCATACGGGGTTCTAAAGTGCCTCGAAGTAAACCGACGATTTTGCTCTCTTGGCTCTTACCTGCTACAACAACTTTTCCGTCCGTATTTCCTGTCATCAAAGAGTCGAAAGATTGAATCGAAAAGTCGCCTTCCTTCTCATTACCACGATGACAATTGCCGCAATATTTGATCAGCAGCGGCTCAATGTCAC
>JBILTA010000257.1:0-7452 GCA_044371785.1 Pirellulaceae bacterium
GTGGTAAAGTTATCTGCCGCCAATTTGGACACGAGGTCAACGATGACCTGACGATCCACTTGAGCAGTGGTAGGACTGGCCGTGTTGCTGGGATTTGTCGGCGCAGGGGATTGAGCGAAACACGTTACCGACATCAAACCGATTACCCCTGCAATTCCATACCACAACATGACGCCGTGCTGGATCCAGCGACGTACCATTAGGAGAGTTGAATTTGGATTGAGAGGTAACATCATTATTGTGGCTCAAGCCTACGCTTGCACTTGTGTGCCCTTGGTTTTGTAAAGGTAAGGATTCATCGTCGGATCATTATACATCTTCATTTGGCGATACGTTCGATGTCGTTTTTTCCCTGAAAACAAATCTTCGAACAACTCTCGCAATCCCTGACTTAAGTCACGACGCTGAGCTTCACCGATCGCGAGACGTTGTCGTACTTTATCGAGGTGGGACTGATCGACGTCGGTCCTCTCGAGTTGTTCACGCAGATGGTAGAGCCGCAGGGCCAGGATGGACAAGCGATCGATACAGCTTCCAGGGGTCTCAGTATTCTGTCGTGCGGTATCTGTAGGAACGATATTGTCTTCGGCCAGCCTTTCCGTGATCCAATCATCAAGCTTTTCGATCCAATCGTTACGCAATTGGTTCAAACGATCGATCGCTCGCTTGACTCCAGCAATGGTTTGATCATCCACATCGCGACTGCGTGCGATATCTTCTTGATGCCACAGTTCGTAGTTGTATTGATGTTGTTGGCAAACGACTTGTAGCCAGCCTTCGTAAGAATTCGCGATAGGTTGCTGATGCCAAAGAGCAACCATATCATGCTGGAGTTCTAGAATCTCATCGACGTTAAACATGCTGTTCCTCCCTGATCAAGTGAACTCGTTGAGGAGTTCTGAAACTTTGTATCGAAAATCCTAAGGTTGGCTTTTGCCAAATACGAGTCCCGCAATAGGCATCGGACAACGATACAAACCTTTGCGGGCTGTGATGTAAAGCATTTTGAAATCGTCACCCCCAAAGGTCACGTTAGCTGGAACCTCGGGAACATTGATAATCGTAAGTAGCTTTCCCTGTTGATCACAAACTTGAATACCCAAGGCAGACGTGAGGTAGAGATTTCCGTCAACATCTACTGTCATTCCGTCGCCGCCGGTATTGTCTTCGCCATCGGGTTGCTTTAATTCAAACAACACTCGACCGGCTCCGATTTTGCCAGGCGCTTCGATGGGATAAGCCATAATTTGCTTTTGCATCGAAGGCACAACATAAAGAGTCTTACCGTCGGGAGAGAGTCCAATGCCGTTAGGAGCAAGCAAATCTTGCCCCAATCGAGTCACGGTTCCATCCGCAGCACGATAGTAAAATGCTTCTGTTCCTTGAGGGTAAGGTTCAGGCGATTGGTATCGCGGATCGGTGAAATAAATTCCGCCGAGCGAATCGATCACTAAATCGTTGCAGGCGTTAAAGCGAATATTGTTGTGTTTGTCGGAGAGTACGGTAACCGCTTTTGTCGCCAATTCGATCGATACGAGTTGTCCATCCATTTGACACGCCAGCAGCTGGCCTTTGGAATCAAACATCAAACCATTGCTATGACCAGTAGGTTCGATGAAGATATCCAGAACACCATCTTTCGGCACGAATCTGTAAATTCGGTTCGCTGGGATATCGGTGAAGTAGAGAGATTGATCAGGACCCCAAGCTGGTCCTTCGGTAAATTGAAAACCATCTTTCACCAATTCGACAGGCCCGGTCGGTCCAAAGCTCGCTTGTGAGCTTGCTTCTTGCGCCACCACGGCAGAAAGATGGCGACCGGACTCTAGAGGTGAAACCGACCAAAGCAGAGTCATGACAAGCCAACCCAAGGGATGGTTCAAAACGGATCGTTTTCGGTTTGTGGTCCGGCGCTCGATAACAAAGGTGAAGTCGATTTGGCTCATCATGGACGCTGGGAACCTATCGTAGGAACGTAGGCGGTTTGGATAGAGGTTAAAGTGGAAGCGTACAATTTTCAGAACTGAGTTTCCATTATCATAACTCTTGGCGAGAGTTAGGGATAGATCGAGAACGCCCTGGCCGAAGAGGAGGAGTTTGAGAAAATTCGCGACTTTCGAAGTGCGATTTTCGGCAAAAACCCAACGAAAAAGGGGAGGAATTCCCATGGAACTCTCCCCCATCAAGCTATGTCAGCTTTAGGCAAGCTCGAAAAGAACTAGTTTCCGCCAGTCGTCGCAGGTTCGGCTGGAGCAGGCTGCTCAGCTGGCTTAGCGTCTTCTTCCTTGGCTGGTTCTTTCTTCTCGCCATCCACTTTCTTTTCTGCTTCTTCTTTCTTTTCGCCTTCTTTGGCGTCAGCTTCCTTCTTTTCGGTTTCGGCTGCCGGAGCTGGCTCAGCGGCTGGTGCCCCTTCGGCGTTTGGAGCAGCATCACCTTGGCGTTGTCGTCCGGTACCACGGCGGGCGTCACGCATTGGGTTACCTACAGGGGGTTCGCCCCCGCCGGGAGGTGCCATACGACGACCACCACGTCCACCAAAACCACCGCTACCCGCACCTTTGAAGACTTCGAAGCGAGTCGGTTCCAGTTCAGGTGGGAAGTAGTTATTGTTGCGATCCACATCCGCAGTTTCGCGGTGAGGATCCAACTCAAATCGAACCACTTTCTTCTCAGTAACAACCATCTTGGAGAACTTGGTCGAATCAACTCGCCAAGCTTCTGCTGGAATACGAACTTCTTGAGTTGTGCCATCTTCGAATTCCATCATGAAGATGATCGGCATGATCAAACCGCCGACGTTGCTGAATTGCAAAATGTAGTAGTTCGACTTTTTGGCCAAGAGCTGTTTTTCTGCGTCAGTCAAACTGGCCATCATGCGATCGTAGGCTTCACGTTGCTGTGGAGTGGTTGCCAACGGATCGTACGAATTGTAGAAGTCCTTTAGGTCAGGTATTTGGTCCACAAACTTCGGCAATGACTTATTGCGATCTTCCGAGAGTGTTGGGATTGCCTCGGTACGCGCCCGTCGAGTGTCGGCTTCTTTTTGATCTGGCGACCGATCGTCGGCGACGAACCACTCGACTTTGTCGAGCGAGATATCGCAATGGTCGGTAGTGTAGAACCAACCACGCCAGAACCAATCGAGGTCAACACCGGATGCATCTTCCATGGTACGGAAAAAGTCAGCTGGCATCGGACGTTTAAACTTCCAGCGACGAGCATATTCTTTGAACGAATAGTCAAACAACTCGCGTCCCAGAATCGTTTCGCGCAAGATGTTCAACGCAGTTGCCGGTTTGGCATAGGCGTTGTTGCCGAACTGCATGATCGATTCACTATTGGTCATAATGGGAACTTGATCATTACTGAGCATGTAGGAAACGATTTCAGCTGGTTCGCCGCGACGCGATGGATAGTTTTCTTCCCATTCTTGTTCAGCCAAGTATTGCAAGAAGGTGTTAATGCCTTCGTCCATCCAAGTCCACTGGCGTTCGTCGGTATTGACGATCATCGGGAAGTAATTGTGACCAACTTCGTGAATGATCACAGAAATAAGGGCATACTTGGTTCGGCTGCTGTAGGTACCATCCTCTTCCGGCCGTGGACCATTGAAGCAAATCATTGGATATTCCATACCGCCGACAGGACCGTTCACGCTAATGGCCGTTGGATACGGATAGGCGAATGTGTATCGACTGTAAACATTTAAGGTGTGGATAATCGAAGCAGTGGAGTACTTGCTCCAGAGTGGCTCACCTTCATTGGGATAGTAGGACATCGCCATAACTTCATTACCTTCGACGTTATGAAGTTGGGCATCCCAGATAAACTTACGGCTGGTTGCGAATGCGAAATCGCGAACTTTTTGAGCATGGAAAACCCAGGTCTTGGTGCCTGTCGATTTCTCCGCTTGATTGGCTTTCGCTTCTTCGGGAGTCACAATGAAGACGGGCTTTTTCGATGTCTTGGACTCTTCCCAACGTTTACGTTGTTCGGGTGTCAAAACGGCATCAGCATTTTGCAATACGCCAGTTGATGCGACCACATGATCTTCAGGCACTGTGATCTTGACCATGTAATCGCCAAGTTCAAGAGTGAATTCGCCCTGACCGAGAAATTGCTTATGTTGCCAACCTGTTGCGTCGGTATAAGCACACAGACGTGGAAACCATTGAGCGATTTCGTAAATGTAATTGCCATCTTTAGGGAAATACTCAAATCCGGTTCGACCACCCATCAAGCGAGCATCATTGATTCGGTAATGCCAGCTTACGGAGACCTTGGTTTCGCTCCCTGGTGGAAGTGGCTCAGCTAGGTCAACACGCATCATGGTTTTCACAATCGTGTATTTCAGCGCTCGGCCGCTATCATCTTTGACTTCACCGATTTTGACACCACCATCGAATAGTTGCCGAGCCGTCATGGACTGCAACATTTCGACTGGAACACGTTCCATCAAACGTGAGGATGAAGTTAAATTGGAATCCGAATCGGGGCTGAAGATGTTGGCATCGAGTTGGAACCACAAGTAACGGAGCGTATGCGGTGAATCATTGTGATAGGTGACCAATTCGCTGCCGTGCAGTGTTTGGTCTTCGTCTTTAATCGTAACGTCGATGACATAGTCGACACGCTGTTGCCAGTAACTTGGGCCAGGTTCACCAGCTGCCGTTCTGTAACTGTTCGGAGTAGGGAGTATTTCCTCTAGCTGCCGAAAGTAATCGATTTGATTGTACTTTTTATTGGGGAATGGTTGAGCGGTTGCAACACTAGCAACCACAACCAAATTTAGCAACAATGCTGCTGCGACAGACAACGATCGGAGAAATGATCGATGTCGAAGAAACATCTGGATCCTTGCGCTCATGCCAGCTTCCTAAACGAAGTCCCAGGGGACGCGAACAATCTGCCATCGATCGTACTGCAGATACCAATCGAATTGTTCGTAGGTCCGAACCGAACTTCGCGGTCAATGTGAAACCAAACTAAAGAAAAAAATGACGCGTCTGGGACATCACAGTTTCTACCCATTAGGATGCAGAGCGAAAACCGCTTGGCATCCCCTGTGAAGATCCCTTTGCGTCATTTAAGTTGCTGCAAGCGGCGTCGGCAACCTCCGAAACCTGGGCAAACCGCGAAAATCGGGGGCTTTTTCCAAATTCCTTCCACGACGGGCGATTCTTCGCCGTCCAAATTCGAACGCTAGTACACAAAGGAAGATTGCACGATGAGTACCCCATCTCACTCGCGACCGACTAGCCCCCCGAACCGCTGGGTGACTGGATATTGCACAAACGTGCACTCAGGAGTCGATTTACAGGCTGCCCAAGCTAACTTGCTGCGTTACGCCGTTCCCATCCAAAAACAACTCGCCGCTGGGGAAAAACTCCCTGTCGGATTGTGGCTAGCTGAACCAGCTGCACGAACACTGCAACAAGGAAATCAAATCGCGCGATTTCGGGAATGGCTCGAAGAACATTCGTTGCTGCCGTTCACATTCAATGGTTTTCCACAGGGTGATTTCCATCAACCGATTGTCAAACATCGAGTCTATTTGCCGACATGGGAATCCTCTGAACGCAGAGACTACACCCTGCTTTTGATCGACCACTTGCATGCCTTGTTGCCTGAGGGCGAAATGGGATCGATATCCACATTGCCTTTGGGTTGGGGAATGCCGAAGTGGAGCGAAGAACGCAGTCAGTTAGCAGCCGCACACTTGCAGGAAGTGGCCGACTATCTGCGACAGCTTGAAGAAAAAACGGGACGGCGGATCGTATTAGCGATCGAGCCAGAACCGGGCTGTGCTTTGCATACATCTCAAGATATGACTCAGTTCTTTTCGCAGTATTTGTCTGGGCCAGGAAGAGGGGAACTCAATCGGCGTTATCTCACAGTTTGCCACGATATCTGCCACGCAGCAGTCATGTTTGAATCGCAATCAGAGTTCTTCGATCGTATCCAGGCCGAGGGTTTATTGATTGGCAAAGTCCAGGTCTCTGCAGCATTGGAGGCGCGCTGGAGTGAGCTTGATATTGAACAGCGTCGTTCGAGTATTCTCTTTCTAAAACAGTTTGCCGAAGACCGATACCTGCATCAGACGGGAGTGCGTTCAAAATTGGGATTCGAACTGTGGGAAGATCTTCCGCAACTTCTCGCCGAGTTTAAGGAGGCGACACTGAATGTGCCGAAGCAGCAGAAAAATTCGCATTCCGGTGATGGCTTGGTCGGTTCACTGGCTCAATTGGATGAGGCAACTTGGCGCATTCATTTTCATGTTCCCATTTGCGAATCCCAAATCGGTGAACTCTACAGTACTCAGCCGGAGATCAAGGAATGTTTGCGATGGTTGGACAGTGCTCAATATCAAGCATTGTGTCCGACCGGACATTTAGAGGTTGAAACGTATGCCTGGAGCGTGATCCCAGCCCATCTGCGACAGAACGACTTAGCAGCCAGCATTGCGAGTGAAATTCGGTGGCTGAGAGAGTATTTGGCTGAATTGCGATAGGGCAACGAAATTGCCTCAACGTCAAGAAGTGCCCGGATATCCCTGAGATCGTTTTCCTAGAGGCATGGCCAACAGAACCAAGTGGCGATAAACTTGGTGAGCTTGAAACGGGTGTTCATCGCTAGATTTGCAAGAGCCTCTAGTGAGCGGGATTTTCGACAGGGATTTACTAAATTCTTGGATTTGTTTTCGAATTAAGTCGGAAACGAGTTTGCGGACAGAACCTTGGGCTAAGTGACGGAGTCATCGCTCTTACCTAGGGAAGTTCTCAATTTTACTTTTTGAGCTGAATGAAGATGGTCGAACTTGGTGTGAATATTGATCACGTGGCTACCTTGCGACAGGCTCGCCGAGGCGACCAACCTGATCCGGTGGCTGCAGCCGTTTTGGCCGAATTGGGTGGTGCCGATAGTATTACCATTCACCTACGCGAAGATCGGCGGCACATTCAAGACCGCGATTTACGCGTCCTGCGGCAGACCGTTTCGACGCGACTTAATCTGGAACTCGCTTGTTCGAATGAAGTTCTCGACATTGCGATCGAGGTCAAGCCAGACCAAGCGACTTTGGTTCCAGAACGTCGAGAAGAAGTTACCACCGAAGGTGGGCTCGATATTCTGTGCGATACACCTCGAGTGGCGGAAGCGGTTAAGAAACTGCAGGCTCACGGTATTTTTGTCAGTCTATTTTTAGATCCCGAAGAAGATCAAATTCGCGCTGCAGCTGGACTTGGCGTTGAAGCGGTGGAGTTGCATACAGGGCAGTATGCCTTGGAACGCGGCGAGAAAAGACGACATCAGTTGCAGAGACTTCAGCAAGCGAGCAGCCTGATTCGGCAACTTGGCATGCAGCTTCATGCGGGCCATGGGCTTGACTACCAGAATGTTCAAGCGGTTGCGGCGATAGCAGAGATGCATGAACTGAACATTGGCCACAGCATT
>JBILTA010000256.1:0-7452 GCA_044371785.1 Pirellulaceae bacterium
ACGAAGGTGGTGTCATACCTGAAGAATATGCCGTACTTTACACTCGCGATCGCCTGGAAACTACAGCCGCCGTGTGGTTGGGGACTACGGCAAATTGCGCTGTTTGCCATGACCACAAGTTCGATCCATTATCCGCAAAAGAATCGTATTCGATCGCTGCCTTCTTCAATAATACAACACAGAACCCCATGGATGGAAATATCAAAGATACTCCACCGACAATCCCTGTTCCTCTTGCAGAAGACCGTGAGCGTTGGAATCTAATCGACGCAGAAATCCATGAGGCCCAAACGCAACTCAATATTCGGCGAGATGCGGCTCGTCCCGACTTCCAAAACTGGGCAAACATGCCCGAAACCCTAAAACAATTTCGTGATTATCGTGCTCCCAACGACTCACTGGCCTTCCATCTCCCCTTGGATGATGGCGAAGGAAGATCATTGCATTACGCAACCGAAAATCAGATTCGAACCCTCCACTTGGAAAAAGATACCCAATGGCAAGCGGGGGTCCTTGGCCCTAAAGGTTGGATCAATCAGAGCGAAGCTGTTCCTGAGTTTGCTGATATCGGAAACTTCGAAAAAGATAAACCATTTTCGATAGCGATTTGGGTGAAACTGGCTAACCCCAAACAGGGCGGGTCTATCGTAGCCAAAATGAATGACACCGATGGGTATCGAGGATGGGATGTTTGGTTAGAGCAAGGCAAAATCGGAACTCATCTTGTCAATAAATGGCCGGAGAACGCCATTAAATCGATCACCCGCGACGCACTTGCTCCCAATCAATGGAACCATGTTGTTATCAATTACAACGGTTCGTCCAAAGCTGAAGGCATCCAAATTTACGTGAATGGAGTGAAACAAGCAGTTGCCCTTTCGAACAACTCGCTGACAGAGACCTTACTTACTCCGGTGCCGTTGAAAATTGGACAACGTAACACGGGCGACAAAACCCCTGGCACAGGTCTCCAAGACCTGCGAATCTACAGCCGTGAGTTAGACGAAAAAGAAATTGGCTTACTGGCACGCGATTCACGAATCTCCTATCTGGTTCAAACAACATCGGGTCGCTCGGATAGCGAGACACAAGAACTCTTCGATTGGTTTTTGACTCAGAAGGATGACGCGTTCAAAAACGCTCAACAAAAGTTGCTCGCACTCCAAAACGAGAAAGAAGAAATCCGCCGCCGAGGGACCATCGCTCACATCATGGTCGAGCGAGCAGAGGAACCGGTAGCTTTCATTCTGCATCGCGGCGAATACGATCAACGCAGAGACCAAGTGAAGCCAGATGTACCTGCCATCCTGCCTCCTATGGATCCTTCTCTACCTCGAAATCGCCTTGGACTCGCGAAATGGCTTATGACCGCCGAACATCCATTAACGGCCCGCGTTACCGTCAACCGTTTTTGGCAGGAGGTTTTCGGTACCGGGATCGTGCGAACATCAGGTGACTTTGGTATCGCTGGCGAATTACCCATCAATCAAGAATTGCTGGATTGGCTTGCCATTGATTTCCGCACGAACGGCTGGGACGTGAAGCGATTGTTTTACATGATGCTCACATCGGCCGCATATCGACAATCCGCTGAGGTAACCGACGCAAAATTGGTGAAGGACCCAAGCAATCGTTATCTGAGCCGTGGCCCTCGCTATCGAATGGATGCCGAAATGGTTCGTGACTATGCTCTGTTTGCCAGTGGCTTGATGACACCTAGAATTGGCGGCCCAAGCGTTAAACCCTATCAACCTGAGGGTGTATGGGAGGCCGTTGCGATGATCGGTAGCAATACGCGGGACTACGCTCGTGATAAAGGCGAAAACCTCTACCGACGCAGTATGTATACATTCTGGAAACGTTCCGCCCCCCCCGCATCAATGGAAATTTTTAACGCTCCCTCACGCGAAACCTGCACGGTGCGTCGAGACCGAACCAACACGCCCTTGCAAGCTCTTGTTACCCTCAATGATCCTCAGTTTATTGAAGCAGCTAGAGTGCTGGCTTCCGATGTGTTGCAACTGAATTCGGACTTCGATAGCCGTATTCGCTTCCTCAGCAAGAGGGTCCTGTCCAGAGAACTGACGACTGAAGAACAGGCCATTGTGAAGAGCAGTTTGGACGAGTTGCTGAAACACTATCAGAACGAACCAGCCAAAGCCAAAGAACTACTGCTGGTTGGTGAAACGCCGGTAAAAGTTGAATTGGCCGAACCAGAACTAGCTGCATGGACCATGATCGTTAACGAGCTATTGAACCTGGATGAAGTCCTCAATAAATAAGCGACTCAAAACAAGCTACTCGGGCATCTTAAGTGCCTGCTACAAAAGCGAGATAAAATCATGTTCGGATCACGCAAAGAACTAGGCGAAGTTCCTCAGTATATGATGGAAGAATATGTACGTGCAGAAACACGTCGACAGTTCTTTCAAAGGGGCGGGAACGCATTGGGCTGGGCAGCACTTGCTTCACTAACGGGCCTTGCCGATCCACTCGCAGCAGCAGATCAGCAAAAATCAATTCCAGCACCCAAGACACATTTCGCAAGTAAAGCGAAACATGTCATCTATCTGCATATGGTCGGGGGTCCTCCTCAAATGGACCTTTTCGACTACAAACCGCAAATGAAAGAATGGTATGACAAAGATCTGCCCGAGACCATACGCAATGGCCAACGCTTAACGACGATGACCAGTGGTCAAGCTCGATTTCCAATCGCTCCCAGTAAGTATAAGTTCGAACAACATGGCCCATCGGGAATGTGGTTCTCTGAATTGCTACCTTGGAAGGCAAAAATGGCGGACGACCTATGTTTCATCCGCAGCATGCACACCGAGGCCATCAATCATGAACCTGCGATAACTTATATGCAAACCGGAAATCAAGTAACCGGTCGACCATGCCTGGGTGCCTGGGTTTCATATGGTCTTGGTTCCCTAAACGCGGACCTTCCAACCTTTGTAGTACTTGTCGCTAAACCGACCAATACCGAGCAAGTGCAAGCAATTTCGGCGAGGTTGTGGCAATCAGGCTATCTCCCCGGTGAACATGCGGGCGTGTCATTCCGTGCGTCTGGAGACCCGATTCTATATATCAACAATCCTAACGGTGTCGATCCAAACGTCCGTCGCAAGACGCTCGATGCCATGAAACAACTGAACGAAATCAACTATCGAAAAGTAGGCGACCCTGAAACCCACACTCGAATTCAACAATACGAACTCGCCTTTCGAATGCAGTCTTCTGTCCCCGATCTAACGGACACTTCCAAAGAAACCGAACAAACCTATGCCTTGTACGGAGAGGCAGCCAAGAAACCAGGAACATTTGCCAATTCGGCTCTCCTTGCCAGACGCATGGTCGAAAGGGGTGTACGATTTATCCAGGTTTACCATAACAACTGGGATACCCATGCTAACGTCGCCGGCCGACTGCCCGACCAATGTCGCGACGTGGACCAAGCCTGCTATGGGCTTGTGCAAGATCTTAAACAAAGAGGTCTATTGGATTCCACCCTCATTATTTGGGGTGGTGAATTCGGACGAACTATTTACTCTCAAGGGGGCTTAAGCCCTGAGAACTATGGACGAGATCACCACCCACGATGCTATACTATGTGGATGGCAGGAGGCGGAACACGAGGTGGAGCTGTTTATGGTGAAACCGACGATTTCTCATACAACATCGTAAAAGATCCTGTCCACATCCGAGATTTCCACGCAACCGTATTGAACCAACTTGGATTCGATCATGAACGTTTCAGCTATCGTTATCAAGGCTTGGAACAACGATTGACGGGCGTGGAACCGGCCAAGGTAATTAAGGAATTGGTCGCAAGCTAATAGGAATAACATTGATGCGAGGGGGCCATACTTGAACGAGGCAAGCGACTCGCAAGAGAATTCCAGTTCGCCTCCCCTTCAGAGCGAAACTGCGCGCTCGGCGAATGAAAAACTTAACCAAGAAAATCTTGCCCAAGAAAAGCGCGTCGAAAACAATACCTCTGTTGAAGACACAACTCTGCGCTCAACGCCGCCTACGCCAAAGCCCCCCGCTTCACTGGCTGCACCTACCTTCCGTCAGCCTCCTCTCCATGCCGTGACCCGGATCGTAGATCATCCTAATGGCGATGCTGCGGATGAATTCGAACTGAATGCTGATTTCGTTGCTCCAGCGAATTCGTTGCCCAAACCGCAACTTCCTATGCTCGGTGATTATCTCCTTATCGAGAAAATCGGCGCCGGGGGCATGGGAGAAGTTTTCCGTGCCGAACATCATATCATGCATCGGCAAGTAGCGTTAAAGATACTTCCTACATCTCTTTCATCCAATCAAAGCTTAGTTGATCGGTTTTATGCGGAAGTGCGAGCGGTCGCGCGTTTAATGCATCCGAATATTGTCACCGCGTTCGATGCAGGACAGCATCAAGGCATCCACTTCCTAGTGATGGAGTTGATTGAAGGAGATGTTCTCTCTAAACGAGTTTCCGAACAGGGCCCACTTTCGGCTAATGATGCCATCGAAGTGCTCCGACAAGCAGCAACCGCACTGGACTATGCCCATCGGCTTGGTATTATCCATCGAGATATCAAGCCCAGCAACATGATGCTGAATCGGCAAGGTGTGCTGAAAATTCTCGATTTCGGCTTAGCTCAAATCGGTGAAGCAGTTGAAACGAAATCAACCACTTCCAAATTGATCGGCACCGTCGAGTTCATGTCGCCTGAACAGATCAGTCGTCCCGATGCGGTCGATCATCGCTCCGATCTCTATAGTTTGGGAGCAACGTTATTCTATTTGCTTACCGGCAGAATGATGTTCACCGGCGAACCGATGCAGATCGCACAAGCTCAAGTGCGTCAACAACCTCCACCATTATACGAGGTTCGCCCAGATATCGATTTACGAATCGATGCGATTTTCCAGAAGCTCATCGCCAAAAATCCTGACGAACGTCTTCGTTCCGGTAGAGAACTCATCGAGAACCTTGAACGTCTGAACCTGGTGACGGCGCACGGTTCAGCACAATCTGCCGCGGCCAAAATACTGCTACCCAAACTGGCGACAGAAAATCCCACCAATCCCGGTACCGTTATTACCCGGATGACAAAATCTGCCGCGGCATTTGCCATCGATTTGGGAATGATGAATTCGTCCGCTGCAATCTTCGACAAAACCGAAGGGCCCAAACTTGTGCCACTATCCGGTGGGAAAGAACTGCTTCGCAATATGATTTGGAGCCATGAGAACCAAATCTATTTAGGTGCTGATGCGATTGCGCGGCGACAGGTCGCTCCAGAAAAAGTATACCACGGACTACAACGATGGCTGGGCCTGCCATTTCTTGATCGCCCTTTTTGCGGTCGGATCGTACCACCCGAAGTTCCAGTCGCGGTGCTTCTCAAATATCTGGCCGGCGCAGCGGCAACCCTTCAGAATGCGGCTACACATGCAGTCGTCACAGTCCCAGCCTGCTACGATCAACTGCGTCGCTACTCGGTGGTAAATGCGTGCAAGATCGCCGGCATTCAGGTCCTACAACTCCTCGATCGTCCCATGGCGGCCGCCCTAACTTGGCTTGATATCTCTTCCAAACTAAATTCACCGGAACGCCCCAGAGATGCGGAACAAAATTGGCTGATTATTCATGCAGGAGCTTCGGGAATTGAAGTCTCCGTCGCAGCTATACGCGGCTTGGAAATTCGCTCCCTAGCAACAGTGGGTGATTGGTTGCGAGGAACCTATCGTTGGCAGCATTTGCTCGCTGAGCACTTATGCCAGCAATTCCAAAAGAAGTACGGTCAAGATATCAGACAAGATCTTCTCGCCGCAACTCGGCTGCAGCGGACCGTAGAACTCTCGCTTGATCGCTTAGCAACTGCCCCTAAAGTTGACATTCGTTTTGAGTTCCAACAGAAATCTATCCAATGCACATTGTCACGTCGTGATATGTTAGCGATCGCCGAAGAACCATGCCTAATGCTCAAGCATTATGTTGAACACGCACTGAAACAGTCTGGCATCGATCCGTTTGATATCGATCAAGTGCTATGGATGGGCAGCTTGGCTCGCTTTGATGAACTCCGCGCGATGATTGAGAGATTTTTGAGCCACAATCCAACCTCCTCTATTCAGTCCAAGGCGGATTTGGCAATTGGTGCAGCTATTCAGTCGCAGCACATGATGCCAACTATTCAAGCTCCAACCGTTCTGCCACGCGTGGTTACATCGGCAAGTTATGATTTAGGACTGCTATTCCGCGACGCCCAAGCTGGAAAAATGGTCCCAAGAGTCTTGGCTCCCAAAGGCTCTGCTTTACCCTTCGCCATTCAACGCAATATGCGTCCTCCACCCGGTGTCGACTTGCCTCCCTTAGTTCAGATTATCGAAGGTACCAATCAAGGGGATTCTACCTGGCATAAACTGGGGCAAATCGATTTGAAAGCCGCTTTTCCCAATCGTCCATCACGCGATCCCTGCCAACTTCGTATGCAAATCGACGAAAGCGGTTTATGGAGCGGCAGTGTGACTTGGACCAATGGACAGCAGTCGGTCCCAATCCCAGTCACCAGCGAATCCCCAATGACAAATGAACAGGCCGAACGTTGGAAGAGTTGGCTGGAAACCATTCTCCTGTGCACCCCCTCATCACAGCCCTAGCCGCAAAGACAGATATAACGCTTTCAGCTTTATCAAAAAATCAACCTCAATACCGGCTTCGAATCCTCTTCGAATACTCCGCTGCTTCAAGCTGAACACCCGGTGTGGGTAAGACCGCGGCGCGTGCCCGCATGGCAGTCGCTTCTGCATTTCCTTCAATCAGGCCCAACTGCCCGATCAACTGATCCGAGTAACCTGGAAACAAAATTCGCAAATCGGCAGGGATCGTCCCAGGTCGCAAGTTGTTGACATGCGTGACCAAATTGGTCGTACAGTTATTCGTCAGAGTATCATAGAACTCCGGTTGTTTCGCCAAAGTGTTTACGCGTTTTATGATATCCAAGAATAACGCCTGCACTTCCTCTGGCGTAGCTTTCGCGCGATACAAGAAAACTTCCACTCGGCGAACGTCCGTTCGCAGTCGAACTAGGTCGCGTTCTGTCCCGAGAATATACATCAATTCATATTGCTTCAACGCGCCTGCCATTGGTGTATATTCTTCGTCCCTCTCCAACCTCGCTTCTACACTTACCACGATCTGATCTCCATTGCTCACACCAAAACTGAGCATCGTATGCGCGAGAACTGGCGCATCTTTGAACGGTACGACCAAGAAGTCTACCGTTTGCAAATCGGATATTTTGAAACTGGTGTCGAAATGCTTCAGGTCGTAGTCATCTTCCGTTCGATATTGGCAATCACGAATGTTGTAGAGTTTGACTTTTGTATTGTCTAACTTTGCAAAAGGAAGAACGGCTAGGTCAGGACGCCATTTTCTCGTATTGGATGGTT
>JBILTA010000258.1:0-7451 GCA_044371785.1 Pirellulaceae bacterium
TGTTGTCAGTCGATCCTGATCAACGGAGTTGGTCTAGTGAGGGACGTCGACAAGAATGTCGAGAGTTGGTGGGGCAATGCGGTACGCGCATGCGTGAAATATTGACCATGGAAGAAGCCAGTCTTGGTCGACTGAACGAACGGAAGCAGTTGATCAGTGATCAATTAAGCTCGATTGCAAGCATTAGTCGGATGGATAATGCGTATCGTCAGCAGCAAATGATGGGTACCGCAAGTGTTCTCGATCTGAGCAACGAGTGAAAGAGGGTGAGTGCATGTGGAATTCGATGCTGGGCCAATCGGCAGTTGGTGCTCTAACACAGACTTTGCAGTTTACAGAGCGGCGTCATGAATTGATTTCATCGAACGTTGCCAATATGGATACACCCGACTATCAAACTCGCGATTTGGATTTGAAGAGCTTCCAGGCCGAGTTACGAGAAGTGGTTGAAAATCCTGTGAGTAAATCGAATCAATCGCCGGGCGAGTTGGCTGCCTTGGGTGACAATCCAGATGTTTGGAAAAAGGCCCGCGATGTTTCCAAGCAAATTTTATATCACGACGGTCATGATGTTTCCATCGAAGAGCAAGCTACGGAAGCGGCGAAGAACCAGAGCATGCACAACACGGCAGTGGCTCTTTTAAAAGCGCAGTTTCGAACGTTGCAAATGGCGATTACGGAAAACGTTAACGTTTAGTCGACGAACTTTCTGAAGGAGTAGAGGAAGATGATCAGCGCATTGGATGTGAGCACTAGTGCATTGGTGGCGCAGCGAACTCGACTCAATACGATATCGAGCAACATAGCGAACATGTCGACGTTGCGTAACGAAGAGGGGGAGAATGTTCCCTATCAACCTCGCCACGTTATCTTTCAAGCGGATGAGAACATGATCGGCGATAACGGCACAGCTGGGGTTAAAGTAGAAAAAATCGAGACGGCTGATGGCGAGCCTTTATACCGTTATCAACCCGATCATCCATTGGCCATTACCGAGGGAAAGTGGAAGGGGTATGTCGCTTATCCCAACATCAACCTAACCGAACAAATGGTAGATGCTTTGGAAGCAACTCGGGCCTATGAGGCCAACATTGGGGTGATGGAAATCACCAAGAACATGTCTCGTCAGACGTTGAGCTTGATTGCTTAACGAGTGGGTAAACTCCTCGGGGTGTGATACGGATGAGTTCTTCGATTTCTCCTGGACAATATGCCTGGAAGTCAAAAATGACTTTTCCAGATATGGCGACGTTGCAAACAGCGTCTGCCAAGGGAGTCCCTGAGAAGAACTTCGGTACGTATCTCTGGGAAGGGGTTTCCGAAGTGAACAATATGCAGCATGACGCCGATGCTGCGATACATGAATTGCTCACCGGTGGTGATGTCAATTCGGCAGAAGTGATGACTACGGTGCAGAAGTCGGAAATGGCCTTTCGCTTGCTGACACAGATTCGCAATAAACTATTGACAGCATACGAAGAACTCAACGCTATTCGCTTCTAACGAACCGATGGCTTAGTACAGACTTGATGATTCGGCTGTAATCTCAGTCGCTGAAAAGGGACAGATCACATGAACTTCCTAAACGATTTTGTCAAACAGATGCGCGACATGTTTTTGTCGTTGACGCCTGCCGCGCGTTTCGTTGCGGGAATTTTATTGGCGGCTATTGCAGTAAGCACAGCTTTTTTGTTTCAGGGACGAAGTCAGAATCCTACTGACTATCTCTTCAGCGGCCAATCGTTTAAAGAAACAGAAATTCAAGCGATGGAAGTTGCGTTTAGCAAAGCTGGACTGAGAAACTATGAAGTGATTGGTAGTCGCGTAAAGGTACCTTCGACGGAGCGCGATCAGTACATCAAGTCGCTCGATGATAATGATGCCTTGCCACGCACTTTGAACAATGGCCGGGAGCGGGTCGATAGTAGCAATCCATTTCGTTCGGCCCGTGAATCTGAGTTGATCTACAAAGAGCGGAAGCAAAAGGACGTTGCGGATGCGATTAGTCGTATGTCCGGTATTGTTGATGCAACCGTAGAATACAGTGAAAGCAAACAGGGCTTTGGTCGCCAGCTTATGCAGTCGGCTGTTGTATTGGTAACACCGCAGTCGGGCCATCCATTGCAGCCTGAGCAGATGCGAGAAATTGCGCGAGTGGTTTCAGGAGCATTTTCTGGGTTGCCGGCCGAGAACGTTCGGGTGACCGACCTCTCGACGGGTTTGGGATTTACGCCGGACGAAAACGCATTGGGTGGAGAGGAAGCTCCGTACTTACGACAGAGACGCCTTTTCGAGACAGGCTACAAACAGCGAATACGCAATACACTGAATTGGTTGGGTGACTTTCCATTGGAAGTGGAGGTCATTTTGGATGATACGATTTTCAGTGAGACCGAGCAGTTGAAGTTCGATCCACAGCCGGTAACGATCGAGACGATTGCCAGTCGTAAGGATATTGAGTCGACCAAGGCAAGTCAGGGGGGGCGGCCTGGAACGGAACCAAACGCGCTTGGAAATAAAGGGGGAACTCTCGCCGGTGCTCCAGATCAGTCCAGTAAAACCAAAGAATCCACTGAGAATGAGAAGCGTATACCTGGCCAAGAAATTACGCGCATGGCGAAAGCCGGCTTAGTGCCGAAGCGTGTGAGCACTTCGATCGGAATCTCGGATGATTTTATTCGAAAGACCCTGGCCACACGCTGGTTGCAAGCAAATCCCGATAAGCCGACAGCCGACATGCCACCGCCCGCCCAGGCGGACGTAGATACGTTGTTTAAAGAGTTGGAGAACAACATCAATCTAGCGGTAGCTGGGATTCTGCCACCGGTCGCGGCAGGTGATGACCGATTTAAGTTGGTGTCGGTGTATCGCTACACAGAAGTGCCACCCGATGTGATTCCCCCCCCCGCTATGACCACCGTATTCTTCGAGTTTCTCCAGGAATCATGGCAGACACTTGGGTTGTTTATGTTGGTATTGGTCGCTATGGGGATGGTTGTTTCGATGTCGCGCACCAAGAGCGCGGCCGCCGATGATCCCTTTAAGGATGGTTTCGGAATCGCTTTGATGGAAAAGATCAAGGACAACCTCGATATCAGTGTGGATGAGGGAGAAGCTTCAGGGGGAGACGGGGAAACAGAGATAGGTCCCGATGGCAAGCGAGTGCGAAAAGTCGAAGTCACTGGAGCTGAGCTCAAAGAGTCACTCAGTTCAATGATCCAAGAGAATCCCGATGCCGCGGTCAATCTAATCCGCACCTGGATAGGTGAAGCGGCCTAAGTAATCTGAAAGCGAGCACAAATCGCCATTTCGATCTCGACTTTTTTTTCCAGAATCGCTAAAGATTCATTTGAATCATGGATCGATTCAAGAAGTCGAGTTGCAGGGAGGCGTTTTGTTCATGGCATCGGAGCGAGAAAACGGAGGGATCCGCCAAGCCGCCATTCTTATGGCTAGTGTGGATTCACAAACAGCTCGTCAATTATTGCAGCAGATGCCACCTGCAACTGCAAAAGCAGTTCGCCGAGCGATGGTCGACTTAGGACGAATTGATGCTGAAGAGCAACAAGCGGTTTTAGCGGCATTTAAGTCTCGCGTGCAACCTTCTAAAGCCAAATCGCCCGCAGCCCCTTCGGCGTCCCCCCAGCTTCGTCAAGATGCAAGCGGTGGGACCGTACCTATTCCGGGCCAGTTGCCTGGTGCTGGCTCGATGCCCGCGCTGAACGCTCCCCACTTTTCACCGCAGTCGGCAGGAAACTATTGGGATCAATACTCGGCGGATCAAATTATTGAAGTTGTCACAGCAGAACGACCTACAGTGATCGCTGTTGTATTGACTCAGTTACAGCCCTTGGTGGCTAACCAAGTTTTGGGAAAACTTTCGAACCAACTTAGAAAAGAAGTCTTGGTGCAACTCTCCCGTTTGCAGCAAGTGGAAGCTGAGATCATTCAAGAGATCAAGGATCAACTGCAACAGAAGCTAGCGCTGACACGACCTATCCCTTATGTTGATCAAGAGTTGGGAATGAATCGTCTCAAATCCATATTGGAAGCGGGCGACGAACAAATGAAACTTGAGTTGTGTCAGGCGATTCAAGAATCCAATGAGCTAACCGGTCCTATTCGGTATTGGGTGAAAGATCAACTTAACACATACGGGAAGGCTGCCGCCAAAGACTCTGGGCCATGGGTGGGCGAAACAACAGCGACCAGCAATACTCCAGTCGCTAGTTCAACGTCCAATACTTCAGCCAATGGTGGTCGAGTTGAGCCCTCAGCAATTCCAGATCGCAATAACGCGAATGGAGTTGATCAACAGAAATCGCCTGCGGCGGGTGAGGTGTTTGATACAGCCCACAGCTATGTTGACTTCGAAGACCTTAAATGGATCGGCCTAAATCAATTAGCTGTGATTCTGCAAAACTGTGATCCAAAAGCTATGTTGGTCGCTCTTACCACCGCAGATGAAGAACTATTGAATCGAGTCGCCTTGTTGTTCTCCAAGAGAGATTGGAAGCGGCTTAATGAGCGTTTGCGTGGACTGGGCCCCGTGGATGATGAAGACCGTCTCGCAGCCCGTATGATTGTGGCTGAAACCGCTCAACGACTCTTGATCGGTGATGATTTGAATCACGTGTCGACGCCCGTTGGCAGTCGTGTTGCTCGAGCAGCATAGGGGAAAGCTTCATGGCGGGAATCTTAAAAGCAAACCAGGTGAGCACCGTTAGTAGTAGCCTGCAACCGATCGCCTTCAACCTGCATGATGTCGAAGAAGCGGCAAAGACTCAGCTTGATGACGTTCGCAAAAAGGCACAGCAACTGATCGAGCAGGCGAAAATGGATGCAGACCGCATCCGGAAAGATGCAGCCGATCAGGCGCGGCGCGAAGCGTTGGCAGATATGGAAGCCAAGTTTCAGCAGAGATCGAAAGAGCTAGCCGAGAAACAGACAGCAGAAGCGACTCAGTCACTCAAGAGTGTCTTAAAAGAACTTCAAGGAGCTACCGATCAGTGGTTAGGACAATGGCGAGATGAAACATTGACATTGGCACTCGCAATTGCGGGGAAGATCATACGCAGTCGAGTGGATAAAGAAGCGGACATTGTGTTGGGATGGTTGACCGACAGCACTGCGGCATGGAGCGGGGCTCGACGCATCGAAGTCCGATTGTCGGCCAAACAGTTTGAAGAGCTTGCCCCGAGGGTTGGCGATTTGCTAAAGCCATTTGCGAATCAGGCGACATGCGATGTCATTGAGGATCCGAAAATTGAGCCCGGAGGCTGTGTGGTGAAAACGGACTTGGGGCTTATGGATTGGCAAATTTCTTCTCAGTTGAGCAGTTTAGAAGAGCAGTTGAGATAAGAGTATGAATATGAAATCCTCAACCGCCTTTTTTCGTCCCCCTTTAAAAGCGGCTTGGTTTAAAGATGTGTTGCAAGCGGCAGTTCCACCACGGATCCAGGGCCGAGTGTGGTCGATTCGAGGCGCGACCGTTAGTGCGGCAGGTTTAGCAGCGCCTGTAGGAAGTGTCTGTGAAATTCGTCGCAGCAATGGCGAAAATCTAGAAGCCGAAGTGGTTGGTTTTGAAGGTGATCGTACCATTCTGGCACCGATGGATACAAGTCATGGTATTCGGCCAGGCGATCTGGTTGTGCTCAAAGCGGGATGCCGAGCCATTCGCATCAGTGAGCAATTGTTAGGAAAAGTTATCGATGCTGATGGCAATCCGATGGATGATAGCGGTGAGTTGAAGTCGGCGGCAAAGATTTCGCTCAACGGCGAACCGCCCGATGCCATGGATCGCCCACCGATCGACACGATTTTGCCAACTTCCGTAAAGGCGATGGATGCTTTTCTTACATTGGGCAAAGGTCAACGTGTTGGGATTTTTGCCGGTTCAGGTGTAGGAAAAAGTACTCTGCTGGGAATGTTGGCACGCGGTACACAAGCTGATGTTGTCGTAATCGGTTTGATCGGCGAGCGAGGTCGTGAAGTCCGAGAGTTCATCGAACGTGATTTGGGAGAAGAAGGCCGCCGCCGAGCAATCACCGTGGTGGCAACCAGCGATCAACCTGCCCTACGTCGCTTACAAGCTGCAAAGACAGCGACCTCGATCGCAGAGTTTTATCGCTCAGAAGGCAAAGATGTTTTATTGTTGATGGATTCCGTCACTCGTTTCGCTATGGCTCAGCGCGAGATTGGTTTGGCGGCTGGAGAAGTTCCTGCTACCCGTGGTTATCCACCAAGCGTTTTCGCGATGTTACCCCAGCTTGTGGAAAGGGCAGGGCGTAGTGGTAAGGGAAGTATTACCGGGATTTACACCGTTCTCGTGGATGGCGATGACACGAACGAACCCATTAGCGATGCCTTGCGTGGCTTACTGGATGGACACATCCATCTGTCACGTTCCATCGCATCTCGCAATCGTTATCCAGCCATCGATGTATTGCCGAGTTTGAGCCGATTGCAAAGTCAATTGGTGACACCACAACATGCTCGTGCAGCTGGCGAGTTAAGGCAGTTGATGGCCGTCTATCGGGATAACGAAGATCTGATCTCAATCGGCGCTTATAAAATGGGCTCCAATGCGTTAGTCGATCGAGCCATCGCAATGCGAGCAAATATCGAAGCGCTTTTGACGCAAGACACCAAAACCAAATTCACCTATGAGGTAACTCTGGAGCAGTTGCTCAGGTTGGCAAGTAGTGCGGGGGGAAGTACGACCGCTGCCACCGCTACAACCGGAACACCAGCAGTGAACCGTGCTTAGCTAGATAACTCACGGCGAGGCAAAAATGGGGACAGGAATTGTTTTTCCTGGATTACACTCCGCGCCTCGCACCGTTTCAAGACCTAAATTTCAGATGGAGCGAAATGAGATATGGCAGCATTCCGGTTTCGTCTGAAAGCAGTGGCCAAGTTGCGCGAACAAGCTCGTGATCGCGTGGCCGAAGCGGTAGCCGAAGTGCAAGAAGCTCAGCGAATTGTGCAAGAACAAATTACTCAACTCCAACGCGAGATTGATGATGCCCTCAAGCAACGTCAAACGGCGAGCGTGGGCATTGTCCGCATCGACCGATTGCTTATGGTTCAGAGGCATCAGTTGATGCTAGAGGCCCAACGCGAACAAGCGGCGCAACAACTGAAGTTATTGGAAGAGGAATATGAACGACGTCGGGCACTATTGGTCGAAGCGGAAAAAGAAGTGAAAGCGATGGAAAAGCTCAAAGAGACCCAGAAGGCTCGTTGGGAGCAGGATCAATTAGCGGCTGAGCAAAAGCAGATCGACGAATGGGCCTCCACACAGTATATGCGACTGAAGTAACTGGGTTATCGTTATGAGAATGATCGGAAAGCTTCTAGTTTGGTTTTGCGTCGCGACAGTGCTCGCCCAGTTTGTCATCTTGGGAATGGCATTCGTGAAGGGGAATCTGAAAAGCGACCATATTGCC
>JBILTA010000259.1:0-7443 GCA_044371785.1 Pirellulaceae bacterium
AGTTTCGAGGCTACACCGTATTCGGAATGCTGATCGTAAACTACTTTGGTGGTTACCAAGCTTGTCCCCAGGTTCTCAAGCACACGCATGACTATTGCAGTTATGCCGACACGATCATGCCTCAGTTTCTCTTCGCCGTTGGATTTTCTTTGCGTTTGACGGTTGGCCGGCAATTGCAGAGCGGCCAGACCTTGGAGTCCTATCTCCGGGTGGTAAGGCGGCTGCTCGGTTTAGTCTTGGTGGCGCTTGTGGTTTATGCAGTGAGTCCTCGAGCCAATTCATGGGAGGAATTAACCAAGCTGGGTTTTTGGGGAGCGATCCAGGAACCTCTGAAAAGACAATGGTTTCAAACCTTGATGCACATCGCGGTAACATCGCTGTGGCTTGTGCCAGTAATCCATCGATCTTCGACAACCCGCATCGGGTGGCTAATTGGTTCCGCTTCTTTGCACGTGATCCTCTCCTACCTGTTTAACTTCACCTGGTGCAACACCAGTCCTAACGCGATCGACGGTGGCCCACTGGGATTCCTCACCTGGACGATCCCTGCGATTCTCGGAACATTTGCCTGTGACTGGTTCGTTGCTGGAAACGGCGCGACGGAAGCCGCCGATGAGCGTCGTGGACGTCCAGTGGCTTGGTCGCTGTGGATTGCTATCGCGCTGATGGCTGTGGGATATTTGCTCTCTTGTGGAACACGATTCTACGATGTTCGACCTGCAGACAAGAGTGAAGCCCTTCCCAAACTTGCGCTCGATCCTGTCCTGCCTGCATCGTCGCGAATCGAACAGATCAACAGCGGTAAAAACAACTGGACGGATTGGTGTGCAGAGGCTCCTTTTGTGAAACCGCCCGAAAGTTCCGAGCGACAATGGAACTACTGGATGATGAGCCAACGCGCGGGAACGCTTTCTTACTTGACTTTCGCTGCCGGCTTCTCTCTTGCCGTATTCGTGCTGTTTTATTTCCTGTGCGATGTGGCCAAATTGCAACTACCTCTTTTCACAACATTTGGTACCAATGCCTTGGCAGCTTATGTCTTGCATGATTTGGTCTCCAATGCCGTCCAGCCCTTTTTTCCAAAAGACTCGCCCTACGGCTATGCCTACTTGGGACTCGTGCTTTTCTGCTGGATCAATTGGCTGTTTTTGCGCAGCTTGCAGAGGCAAAAGATTTTCTTGCGCGTCTGATTTGGGACGTTCTTCTGCTGAGCGGTTATTGCGGCGAAGTGGGCCGCCGTTTCAGCATTAGCTGCACCGTCCAAGATTAAGCTTGGGCAAGCAAGACGACAGAGTTTGGATCGGACGCTTGCCAAGCAAACCAGGTGCAAGCAGCAGGTACCAAAACACTATCACCTCGGCAGAGAGTGAGCGTTCCCTCGCTCCACGATAACTGACCCGATCCCTCCGGAATCGTTAGGATGGCAAAACGATTATTGCTTTGCCAACGCTGTAGTCCCGGACCCATGAAACGCTCGAGGGTAAACTTTTCGCAATCGACTAGCAAATCCCAGCGTGGTGAATCGCCATTAGCCGGCCGCCGCATCTGCACGCTTTGCGGCTCGACTGGTCCCCGTTCAAAGTCAATAACGCTCAGAGCTTCCTCGACATGGAGAGGTCGACTATTGCCTTGAGCATCAACGCGATTCCAGTCGAACAAGCGAAAGGTCGTATCGCTGGATTGCTGGATCTCCGCCACGATCAGGCCGCTACCTAAAGCATGCACGGTTCCGGCGGGAATGAAGATGCAGTCTCCAGCGCGAGCCTGGACGGGATGCAAACACTCTTCGGTCTTGCCGGCGGCGATCGCTGCCGCCAAACTCTCGCGGGTTACCCCAGTGCGTAGCCCCGCGTAGATGATTGCGGTTGGCTCCGCCTGCACGACGTACCAAGCTTCCGTTTTTCCCAGATCGGGCCGTGTCATCTTTTGAGCGTAAGCATCATCCGGATGAACCTGAACCGAAAGCACTCGGTTACAATCCAAATACTTCAAAAGCAAGGGAAAAGCAGGGGGGGCCTGCGGCATTGAGTTCGCTCGCGCCGAGGACAAGCTTGGCTCGCCGAGAACCCCAATCGGATCGGTTTTGAGAAGACTTCCCAGCGTTTTTCCGGCAAGAAATCCATTAGTAATGATACTTTGATCAGGTCCATGGTCGACTATTTCCCAACTTTCCGCCCAGACACCCTCGTCGGCGATCGGTTTCCCCAGATAATCTTTTAGACCTCGTCCACCCCAAATGTAGGAACGAAAAAGTGGCTGGAATTGTAGCGGATAGAGCGACTGCGACGTTGCCGACATGACACACAACTCGGATGGGGTAAGAAATAACCACTGTTAGGAACGATACCCTCGATCATAATATGCTGTAACCTTGAGGGGATGGTACCGAGCCAGTTTCTCCTCTCAGAAGTATTGAACCACGCCAAAAAGAAACGATTATGACAGCCCCACGCATCTCCCCAAAAGTCTCTGACGATCTGTTTGACAGCAGTTCGATGACTTTTGGCGAGCATTTAGAACATCTACGAAAAGCTCTAGCGAAAGCCTCTGCTTGGGTGGGTATCGGTCTGATTTTTGGTCTTTTCTTGGCGGATGACATCGTTCAGTACATCCAGACCCCTTTGAAAGCGGCGTTGGAAGAGTTTGCTCTCAAGCAAGATTTGAAACGACTGCAAGATGCTAGTGGCGTACAAGTCTCGGAATCCTTGGCGGAGAAGTTGCATGATAAAGGAATCATTAGCGAAGATGTGCTAATCGATCCGCGCGACTTTCAACTCGATTCGGTACTCGGCGGAGCGAAATCAATACCCCCCGCAGCCGAACCACCTGAAGCCCTAAAGCCTGAAGCCCTAAAGCCTGAAGCTCAGAAGCCTGAAGCACAGAACAAAGAGACGCAGAAACCTGCCCCCCCCAAGGCCAGTGAAACCCCAACGACCAATGAATCGGCAAAGGGGGATACAACGATGCCCGACGCAGCCAAAACGGGAACCCAAACGGAAGTTAAGGCTGAGCCGAAAAAACCCGATCCCAATGCACTCTATAAGGGTATTGCAGATGATGAAATCGTCGAACGTCTGATACCGGTGAGAATCTGGCGAAAGGTATCGACGCGAGTTGAGACGCTCAACATCCAAGAAGGTTTTATGATCTGGCTGAAAGCGGCGTTAATTGCAGGAATTGTGTTTGGAAGCCCTGGAATCTTTTGGCATATATGGGGGTTTGTGGCGGCAGGTTTGTATCCACACGAACGAAAGTATGTGTACGTATTTTTGCCGATGAGTTTAGGTTTATTTTTTGCGGGTGTTAGCTTAGCGTTTTTCGTGATTTTCCGTTTCGTGATCGAGTTCCTATTGGAAGCTAACGCAAGTTTGGGAACAGACTTATCGCCGCGTTTAAATGAATATGTTTCGTTCGCTTTGATCTTGCCTCTGGGATTTGGCTTAGCATTTCAATTGCCTTTGGTGATGGTGTTCCTGAATCGTATCGGTATGTTCAGCGTTCAAAACTATCTGCAGCAGTGGAAGATCGCCATTTTGGTCATCGCCTTCTTGTCGATGATCCTCACTCCAGGTGGCGACATCTACAGCATGTGCGGCATGGGATTACCCCTGATTTTCCTATATTTCACGGGTATTGCGTTGTGCAAGTATTTGCCCATGGGACGCCCGATGGGAGCGGATGGTTACGATCCAGTGGCTTAACGTTCGTTGTCAGACAAGAAGCGTTTCAGTGTTACACTCGCATGCCTGTTCGCTGACATGGTACAGAAACCGATCGTGAAACGATCAAGGTTCATGGGGACTCTGACGAAATGCAGGCAAGATCATTCACATCGTGTACTAGCTAATTCCAGGGAAGGGCGACTTCACGATCTCGCTAACAACTCCCCCTCGAGCATTCGAACAATGCCCGTGCTTGGTACGGGCACCTTGGACGAAGTATCACGATTACGCAACACGGAAAGATGACTGTATGAGTTGGTAGCTGCTACTTCGTCAAACAGTACTTTAGCAGAGAAAAGCTTGGGATGGTAAATGTCTCTACTGGCTGGGATACCACTGCAATGGCCTGATAACGAGGTTGATACACACCGACTTGGGGTAGGCACAGGAGCCGAGGCCTGACTCAATTGTTGGGGACACGGTTGGAGGAGCGGATGTCGCATTGACTGCTTCGGATCGAATGCTCCATCGCCAAATCTCGACGGATCGATTTTGGATCGCAAGGCTTAAAAAGGCTTACTTCATCCCTATACGGCTCTAAATAGCGTCGGAGCCACGTTCACCCGTGCGGATGCGAATGCAGTCTTCCATCGGTAGCACGAAGATTTTGCCGTCGCCGATTTGTCCTTTGTCACCCGTACGAGCGGCTTGCATAATGGCTTGAATGGTCGGTTCGACAAAGTCTTCATTGACGGCAATCTGCAACTGAACCTTGCGCAACAGGTTTACGGAAGGCTCTTGACTGCGATAGATGCCAAGCTGTCCTTTTTGTCGTCCAAAGCCTTGGCAGTCGACCACGGTGAGTCGAAAAACTTCGACTTCCGTTAAGGCATCTTTTACAGCTTCAAGTCGATTGGGTTGAATAATGGCGATGATGAGCTTCACTGCGAACCACCTTGGGAGGATATAAAGTCCAAGGCACATGGATGCATCGGAGCTTCATGAAAGTGGGATGAATCGAAGCAGACTACAAGAGAAGTCGAGGAAAAGAAATACCCCGGCCCGAACAGGTGAGGCGGACACCCGTCCGAGGCCGTTGGGGTACCCTTCTGGCCCAGGCAAGAGCCGAAGACCATAACGTCTAGAGATGCCGTAAAGCAACTCTAGACGGTGTATTGTTCTCGCAAAGAAAAAGATCGAGTAAAAAAATATGTCGCTCCGCGGTTGACCGGCAGAAAAAGTCTTCCGTCGGAGCGACACAGGGTAGGGTCTTGTTGGGATGCAACTTAGCCGCGATCAGCAGGGTAAGCGTGCATGCCGTGTTCCGAAATATCCAAACCGGTTTGTTCTTCTTCCTTGGAGACGCGGAGCATTCCGACGGCTTTCAGAGCGAAGAAGACGATCAAAAGGGTGAAAAAGCCCCAAGCACAATAAACGCCAGTGCCAATGATTTGGGTAACCAAATTTTTCCCTTCGCCGAAAATACCTGTAGCAATACCACCCCATGCACCGCAAACGCCGTGAACGGGCCAAGCACCAACAGGGTCGTCGATCTTGAGATTTTCCAAGAGCAACATACCGGCGATCACCAATACACCGGCAACAGCACCGATAATGATCGCTTCAATGTTTGTGACGCAGTCGCAGTTGGCAGTGATACCAACCAAACCTGCCAACATACCGTTAAGAGCCATGGAAAGATCTGGTTTGCCAAAGAGCACCCAAGCCATTGCTAATGCAACACACGTTCCTACAGCGGCAGCCAAGCAGGTGTTGGTGGCAACCAACATCACAATACCCGTATTGACGTGATTAGCGAAAGCGAGCTGGCTACCAGGATTGAAGCCGAACCAACCTACAAGCAGAACGAAAACACCCATGGTTGCTAGAGACATGTTGTGACCTGGAATCGGCGTGCTTTTACCATCGTTGCTGAATCGCCCGATTCGCGACCCCAAAACCACAGCACCAGCTAGGCCAGCGAACCCACCCACAACGTGCACTACGCAACTACCCGCAAAGTCATGGAAGCCCATTTCATGCAACCAGCCGTAACCCCATTTCCACGATCCGCTCAATGGATACACAAAAGCGGTAATCACAGCACTGTAGATCAAATAAGCCACGAACTTCATACGGCCAGCGACAGCACCCGATACGATCGTGGCAGATGTCGCGGCGAAAGCAACTTGGAACAGAAAGTCGACTTGTGGATGCAAAACAGAAGCACCATCCCAGTCGGTGATAGCGAATATACGATCATAGTTTAGAGCCAGCACTTTCATCCCAGCTTCTGGCCATGTGGGATACATGAGTGCGTATCCGATCGCGAAAAACAGAAAAACACCGATAGCGAAGTCCATCACGTTTTTGCAGAGAATGTTGACGGTGTGCTTAGCAGGGTTCATACCCACTTCGACCATCGCGAAACCTGCTTGCATGAAAATCACAAGCACGGCACAGATCATCAGCGTGATGTTATTCAAAGCAAAAGTAAGCTTAGCCCCATCGGTTCCCTCATCCGCAGCAGCTTCCTTGGTTGCTGGAGCCGCTGGTGGTGTTTCAGAACTGCTTTCTGCTGGTTTCTCTTCAGTGGCAGCAGGTGTTTCAGCTGCAGGTGCAGCCGCTTCGGCTGCCGGAGCGGGATCCTGTGCGTGGGTAATTCCCGTCGCGGAAACCATCGCCATGGCGACCAAGCCAAGGCATAACCATGATTGAACTTGCCTCAATAAACCCATTTCCTCTCGCCTCTTTTTGTCATCTGGACTTTGGATATCAAGCGTTACTGGGCACTTCACCCAGCGAAAGAACGCTCTTGAGCATACTGAAGCGTCACCCTTGCCCGGGCCCTTACCAAAACCACATGTTAGTGGCAGCGAATGCTTCAGAATGCGGCACAGCGTTGAAGCAGATATTGTGCCAGAAGATGAGCCAAACCAGCACACTCACAGCACAAAGATATGCCAGGTATAGAGTTACAGAAATTCGCAATTTCTTAAAATTGCTGGCAAATCGGTGTAAGAATCCTAAGTCGCACAAGAACTAGGCATTGAAATGCACGAAAAGGGGCAGGTTAGTGATTCAGTGGTTCAGTGATTCAGTGATTCAGTGATTCAGTGATTCAGTGATTCAGTGATTCAGTGATTCAGTGATTCAGTGATTCAGTGATTCAGTGATTCAGTGATTCAGTGATTCAGTGATTCAGTTTTCAGCCCAGAAACTGAAAACTGAATCACTGAATCACTGAAAACTAATCTACTTTTTCGCACTCCAGCGCAAAGTCTCCTTACCATCTTCTTTGTTCCAGATGATGACCTCACCGTTGTGGCCGCTTCCCACCATGCGCTGTGTGGCCGCGTGAAAGTCACCTGCCAATACCCAATCATTGTGCCCAGCTAAACTACGAATCTCGGCGTGCTTCTCCAAATCGTATAGCCGCAATTGCTTATTGGCTCCAGCAACCCAACAAAGCCCACCCTGAGCCCCTAAACGTAACGATTCACTTCCTGTACCAAATTCGCCCGATTTCTGCGCATTTTCGCTTTTCCAGCGATGTACTTTATGATCCGCTCCCACTGAATATACTTCCGCGGCATTAGGCGTAAATGCGACACCGCGCACGGGAGCGCCATGACCAGAGTAGGTCAACAACAACTCAAATTTCTCCATATCGAAGAACTTGGCTGTTTTATCACGGCTTGCAGAGACCAACCGTTTTCCATCTGGACTCCAACTGATGGCATACACCCAATCTGAATGGCTCGAAAAAACTTGTGGTATT
>JBILTA010000260.1:0-7423 GCA_044371785.1 Pirellulaceae bacterium
GCGAGTTTCAACTTAAAATTGTCCACAGTGTCGGCATGCGCGGGTGAGTGCGCAAGGTTGGTGAATTGCTGTGGGTCATTGATCGTGTCGTAAAGTTCGATTCCTCCGCGCGCATCCTCTCCGTATTGGATGAAAGCCCACCTTTCGTCGCGAAGCAATATCCCCTGGGTGGTGCCCGCGGTACTAAACGCTGAGTCCCGGACTTGGTGCATCGGGGCGTCCACAATGGGTGAGATGTCCTTGCCTTGCAAACGCACAGGGACTTCGAGACCGCAAAGCCGAGCCGTGGTTGGATAGAGATCCAATAATTCGACAAACGAATGGCTCACCGCAGGTTTCTTACCCGGAACTGCAATGATCAAAGGCACCTGGCTGGATTCGTCGAGGAGACTGACTTTGGCCCAAAAGTCATGCTCGCCGAGGTGGAAGCCATGATCGCTGGTAAAGATAATGATCGTCTTTTCGGTTAACTTAGCAGCCTCAAGAGCATCGAGAACCCTTCCGACTTGAGCGTCCATGTAAGTGACAGCGGCATAGTAGCCCGCGATTGCCTTTTTTTGCTTCGATAGATCCATCCGCATGTTCATGCTGGTCTTGTAGTTGATGCCAGGCTTGGGGATGTCATCCCAGTCGCCGGGATGCTTTTCTGGTAAGACCATCGATTCGGGATTGAAGGCGGTATGATAGGGCTTAGGAGAAACAAATGGAACATGCGGCCTTACGAAGCCAACGGCCAGAAAGAATGGTTCGTGTTGATGGTCCGTGATCAGTTTCACCGCTTTCGCAGCAGTTTTCCCATCGGAATGAACGTCGTCATCGCCTTCCGCTGCTACAACGACAAAGGTATTGCCGCCCATAACTGGTTTTCTGCCATCAGGATTGCTTTCGAGCGTTTCACCGACCCCGGCTGCCTTCCATTCCGGTCCTTGGCTATTGAATCGCTCGGTCCAGGAAAGTTCATCATCTGCGCCGTGACTCCCTTGTTCAATTCCTCCGGGAACACCCATGTGAAAAATCTTGCTGACGCGCGCCGTGTAGTAGCCTGCATTCTTGAAGTGCTGAGACCACGTCGCCCGGTCACCGATAGCCGCTCTCGGACTGGTATAGCCTTGCACGCCCGTTGCATGTGGATAGTACCCCGACATCAAGGACGCGCGTGATGGCCCACAATACGTCGCCTGGCAATATGCTTGCGTGAATCGTGTTCCGCGCGCGGCAAGTCGATCGATATTGGGGGTCCTGCAAACGGTATTCCCGTAGCATGACAAAGCTCTAGATGTGAGATCGTCTGAGATGATAAAAAGAACGTTCAGTTTGGTCTCTTCAGCTTGGGCTTCGAGCCGAATAAAAAGCAAAGCCGCCATAACGAGAAAAAGTTGCGGCAGTGGAACGAAGAATGTCATGGTCTCGAAGCCTCATGGTTGCCATCAATATTGGAGTATCACGATCGTACCACACACCAGCGATCCTATAAAGAATGCACATGAATGCGGAGACTAACGCGAGCAACAATACGGTGAGGAAGTAAAAGGGAGTGCTTTATGGAACCGTTGCGAGCAACGTCATTGCTTTGTGTCGTCCCATTTACGACCTTATTGCGCGACAACGCCCTACCCCTATAATGTTCGCTTTAAGAGCCCGGGATCACTGTCTGGTTAAATTTTTTGATAGCGAGTCGCATCGGGTCGACGATCTCGGGGTTTTGAGCGGCGACGTTGGTAGTTTCCTTTAGATCATTCTTCAGGTTGTAAAGTTGCAGGTCATCGCCCTTGATGATCATTTTCCAGTGGTCACGACGCATTGCGGTGCCCAATTTGGGTTCGTAGCCGAAGAAGAGGTCACGGTTGGGGATGGGGTTCTGCTGGAGGAAGTGATCCTTGGCGTTGATCCCATCAAGGTTGGCTGGATTGTCCTTAGAGATACCGGCAAGATCTGTCAGGGTCGGGAACAGATCGAAGCCGGCGAGCAACGCATCCGACTTCGTGTCAGCCTTAATCTTTCCCGGCCACCAAGCCACGGCAGGAACCCGGTGACCCCCTTCAAAGTGGCTAAACTTGCCGCCGCGATAAGGCCGCAGTTCGGTGGGGCTCATTCGCACGTCTCCGTTGTCCGACCAGAAGAACACCAGCGTATCATGCGAGAGTCCCAACTCGCTAACAGTGTCGAGGATTCTGCCGACACTTTGGTCCAAATCCTCAACGATCTTCTTGTAGCGAGGCCGGTTGACATCATTCACTGCGTTTTGATTCCATCCCGGTTCACGCATTTCCGGCGAATCATTACGGGTCTGATAGGGATTGTGAACCGCCTGATGTGCTACGTAGAGAAAGAAAGGATTGTCTTGGTGCCGCCGAATGAAGTCGAGACTTCGGTCAGTGATAATGTCCGTTGAATAGCCCTTCAAAGAAAGAGGCTGCAGCCCATCACGCCAGAAAGTGGGACTGTGGTAACCACCGCCGCCATGCAGGAAGCCCACGAATTCATCGAAACCCAGATTAAGTGGGTTAAACTTTGGCTCGTAACCGCAATGCCATTTGCCGAACAGGGCGGTCGCATATCCGCTTTGTTGGAAGACCCGCGCAATGGTCGGCGTCGCCGCGGGAATCCCCGTATCAGGTTCGTTCTTGCCCACGATCACATCCACGATGTCAAAACGTTGTTGATAGCGTCCGGTGAGGAAGGCCGTGCGCGTGGGACTGCACACCGACGAGTTGGAGTGGAAGTCGGTGAATGTCATACCTTCCTTCGCCATCCGATCAATCCGCGGAGTCTTGACCCAGCCGTCGTAAAGGCTCAGGTCTCCGCAACCAAGGTCGTCTGCGAGAATCACAATAATATTGGGTGGCCGCTGTGCGGGTTCGGCGGGTTGGGCAGAAGCTGGGGCAATACTAATGGATATAGCGACGCCAATCACTATCTGCATTACGAATGATGCCATTTTAGGAAAACATCTAGTGTTGTTTTTTAATGGCGAGAGAAGAAAAGCGAGGATTCGCATAGGATTTTTTGATGGGGTGGAGGTGCTTTTCAAGAATCAGAAAAAAGGATTTTCTCAGGAAACGGAGCGTTCACAGTAGGAGGGAGCCGCTCCCAGTGGCAAGTTCCAGCCCCCGCGCAGGGCTTCGATGACTTGGTGGTTTGCTGCTGTTCATTTGATGTATGCCGACGCATCATCGTGACAACTCCGCGATTGCAGACTCGAATTGCGGCAAAAGAGGATCGTCGGTCTGCTTCATATGCTTTAATAACTTTTGAAGTAGTAAATCAAGGTCTCGTGCGTATTTTGGATCTCCTACGAGATTTTTACGCTCTGATGGATCGACTTCAATATCGTAGAGCATCCATTTTTCACCGACAGTTAGTTGCTTTACCCTGGCAATTATTTTTTCGTCGACAGATTTGTTCATGGCTGCAAAGCTTAGGCCACTCATAGCCTCCACGCGGAACGACTCCTTACCAGCCCATGCATGAAACATTAGAGAACGATCTTTGGTCCGAATGCACCGTTGGGCAAGTGATTTTCCACTGCTTACTGTATTTACATGTGTTACCACAAAATCGCGGTCCGGCTGAGACTTTCCCCTAAGTAATGGAACCCACGAACGACCATCCATCCCAGATGGCTGAGCCACTCCCATCAATTCCAGGATGGATGGCATCACATCCACGCTGCTAACAAATTCGGGATGCTCCACAGGATTTTCCATCCCAGGGATCCGAACAAGAAGCGGTGACCAGGTTCCATTTCGGTACACCGTCGCTTTTGAAAATGGAAATGACATCCCGTGATCTGACATGAACACAACGATGGTGTCAGCGTCTCTCCCTTTTGCGTTCAACTCCTTCATCAATAACCCAAATGTGATATCGAACCGATTTACATTGGAGTAATACTGAGCAACTTCGGTACGAACGCCTGGAATATCTTCAAGAAAATCAGGGACCGCTATTTCCTCGGGTTGAAAAATGCGAGTGCCATCAAGTGGTTTGGAATCATTTCGCTTCTGGCCGTTTCCATTGATAAAGGGACGATGTGGATCGCAGATGTTAGCATTGATGAAGAAAGGCATCTTTTTTTCGGCTGCATGTTCTAGCATGCCGCGAAACGACTCGGCGAATTTTTCAGGTTGCTTACCAAGTGCTTGTTCACCCACTTCGTGCCAAGGAAACTTGTCAGGCGGAGCCATATGTACGGCCTTTGCGATGGCAGCAGTGTAATAGCCTCGGTCGCGGAGTATTTCGACAAGCGTTGGCACATCGCGACGGATTGGATTGAACCCAAGCGCACCATTGCGATGTGGGACTCGCCCTGTCATCAGAGCTGAACGCCCTGGCTGACAGATTGGAACTGTAACATGTCCATTAACAAATCGATGCGCCGACATTGCGAAGTTGTCCATGTTAGGAGTTGCACCCAAAGAACATCCACTCCATCCGGCGGAATCAGCGTTCATATCATCAGCAGTTATAATGAGTAAATTCAACGGCTCTGGCATTTCCATTGCGTGAGTTGCATTTAATCTCAGCAGAGACATCACAACCAAAGAAAAGCAGGCAAAAGCCAATCGAAATCTCATATCTTACTCCGTATCGTTCTCTATGCTGGTTGGTTCAATTGGATAATGTTTTGGGGAATGTGTCGTGAATAAGGAGGGTGACAAACCGATTTCGCTAGTTTCGAGATCCATGTCGTCATCATCTTCGTCTGCCACCTGCCACTCAAACACAGCACCCACCAATAGCGAAAACGCGGCACATATGCTCAGCTTGAAGTGCCAATATTCCCACCAACCATTCCACCACAGAACTGCGACGTACAATCCTGTACAAAAAACGCTGGACACCGCTCCTTGAAAGACGGCGGTCTTCCAAGTAGCCTTCGGATTAAGTCGCGTCAAGAAACCCATAGGAGTGACGAACTTGTTTGAGAAAGATGCCTTAAAAAAAGACCCGGACCACATCAGTAAATTGGCAAAGGTTATCCGATAGCAACGAGAGATTGCATAAAACTCGCTCAATTCCGTCGCTTAACACTTTGATTCGCCACCAGATCGGCACCGCCACGCTCAAACCAAAAGCTCCTCAAGTGGTCCCGCGTGTGAGCAGCCATTTTGTTTAAGCACAAGATCTTCGTTCCCATAATACTCGATGGGGTTGCCGTAGGCATTAAGCAGAGTGGTCCACCAGTCTCCGATGGTCCGGCAGCCCTTTTCACCATATTTCGGATAACGCAAATAACGACCTGGTAGTTTGAGTTTACCGCCGCCTCCACCAATGATCAGATAGGGCCACTCCATTCCAGTTCCATGGTGATTGTCACTCGAATCCGAGAGGAAAATGATCATCGTGTTGTCCAGCATATCTCCGTCGCCCTCAGGAACTGCTCTCAGCTTCTGGGCCATCGTCGCCAGAAGTTCCGCATGGTGTCGCTGGATGATCTCTCGGTATTCGGTCTGACTCTTAGTGCCTTCGTTGTGCCCGATGCCATGGTTGTGTTGGTCGATACCCAACTTTTTGTAGGTCATATCCACATTATCGAGGCGAATCGTAACGACGTTTGTAAGGCCTGCAATCAATGCGGCTGTGGCCAAATCAAATTGCGCTTCCTGACGAACCTCCTCGACAGTCGAAGTGAATTTGTCAGTGTACCCCGGAGCGTTTGCCGCTATTTGTTCCTTCATACTCGATAACTTGCTGTGACGTACCTGAAGCTCCTCAAACGCATTGAGGTAGGCGTCCATCTTGCCATGTTCCGACGAGGGAATAGCCTTCGAAACCTTCCTGACATCATCCACCATGAAATCAAGAAGATTTCCTTGTAGCTTGAACCTCTTTTCGGCCCCGCTATTGGAAGAAACAGCAGAGCCGAAGAGTTGTTCGTAGGCAATGTCGGGGGACCCTTGAAAGGGAAGTTCTTGTCCCGGTCCGACGGCGCTGATTCCAGGATACATGGTCCCACCATAATCCGAGCTTAATGCCTTGCCTCTGATTGCTAGTCCTAGATGATTAAAGGGAGCTGGATTGAGTTTGGCCAACTCGGCATCAGCGGTGGCTCTAATCACCGCGCCCGCATCAAATTCCCCCCCGGTCATGTAGACACCCATCATGCCAAACCAACTGGAGTGGCCGCCACGGCACATTTTCCCTGAAAGACCTTGGACGATCGAAAGCTGATCTTTAAAGGGCTCCAGGGCCCGCATCGATGACGGCAAAGCGACTTTGGTCAAATCTTCATCGAATAAGCTACTGCTCGAATCTTTACCTTTGAATGCGTCGGGTGTTATGCCATCGGGAATGATGCCGCTCGATTTAACAACAAACACAAAGCGATTTGGAATAGCGTTCGCGTTACCTGCGGCCTGGAGTTCCACCTGACGTAGAAAGGGCGCCAAGAGAAAGGCTCCCGCCCCCAGCGAAAGACTTTTGAGCGTGCTGCGTCGTGTTTGATTCATGATGCTACTTTGACGTCGTTTCAAGTGTTTTGCGGTAAAGAAATGAGTCAGACGATAGAAGGGAAATTAGAAGTGCCTTAAAGCTGCCACCACTTTCCAGGTAAGCCCGATCGGCGGCAATGAGTGTTTTTGAATCGGCGAGCGTTTCATTTCGACCCATAAAATAGCGAAATACATGCCGGATCATGACTTGACGAACTTTATCCGATTTGGCCAGTCTATGTATCAGTTCCAGAGCATCCTTGAATTCGCCATCCAATTCCGGATCACCTGTTTCAATAAGTTCACTTCCGGCATGGACTGGTTTGGTATCTCCTTTGCTTAGGCTTTCCTCACTTCGATACCGTCCGAAGTCATCATAGATCTCGAAGGCGTATCCCACTGGATTCATCTTCTTGTGACAACGCCAGCATTCAGCTTTCTCGGTTTTCTGGAGCCTTTCTCTCAGCGTTTTCGTAGGGTCTTCTGGAATTGAGGCATCCACTGTGATGGGAATGTCGGGTATCACGCCTCCCAGCAATCGCTCCCTCACCCATTTGCCACGGCGAATCGGGTCCGTGCTGTCATTCAGTGAATGTGCGATCAGCCAAGCAGGATGCGTCAACATCCCAGCACGGTTCGGTCGCTTGTAAGGTTGCGGCAATAGGAAATCCTGCTCATCATCCTTGAGGTCGTAAACCATAGGGTATTTTGTATACAGAGCCTGCATCTGATGCCGCAGTACATTTTCGTCTCTGGTGTTCATCCAACTATACTGCTCCTCCACGATCTGCTTAATCGCAGCAAGACTGCCATTGAAGCCTTTATTGAAGTTGTGCAGGTTGTATTTCACATTCAATTCATGCCAGCCCTTCAGATTCAGTCTCTGCAAGAGTTCTTTCTGCTTGGCTTCCGGATATTCTCCTGCATCAAGCTGCTGTTGGTTCTGCTTGTAAAAATCGTAGACTGTGTTCCGAAATGTCGCTCTGTTT
>JBILTA010000261.1:0-7421 GCA_044371785.1 Pirellulaceae bacterium
TCGCGAAAACTTGGCGTTCAACCGCCGGCTTAAGTTCACCGTTGGCACGTAGGTCGAAATCGATTTTGATGAGGAACATCGCAATGATCGCAGCAATAGCTAAGCCGCAAATTGCCAACGTTTTTTGTTTTGCATCACCTCGGAACATCCAGGTGGCTCGCCCCAGTGTTCGCCAAACGGGCATCAAGAATAAGTTATTGTACGAAAGCGAGTTCGCTAGAGCTCGGCACGAATGTTCGTAAACCAAATCGACGCGCGATTGCAATGTTTCGCGCGAAAGTTGCGTTTCAATTTGCTCGACGATTAGAGCCCCGATAATGGGACGTTGCGAATTATCTTCGCGTTGTGTTTGTTTCTTGGACTGAATATCGCCTTCCACAACTTGTTCAGGGCGACGGATGGGGAGTACCGTTACAGTGCGACCGTGGGATAGGTCGACGTATTCCTCGATCGCTTCTTCAAGTTGCGGCGGCAAATCTTCGGTGGTTCCGTCATACCACAGCGGCTCGCCAGCTGCGACGACGCGGGCCGCAAGTCGGTTGAGTGCGGTGACAATATTGGAACGATTTTCAATGGTATCCTGGCCACTGATCGCCACAACTTTGGTGCTGCGACCATGGCAAGTTGCGACGCTCACACGATCGCATTCGATCAACCGTCGCCCTTCGTTCGCTATGGTGAAAGCGGTATCTCGGAGATCAAGGTTATTGTGAACCAATCGGGCAAATTGATCTGCCTGTTGCCAAAGTTGTTGGCGTCCGGCAACTCGTTGCAAGGTTTGTGATTTGAGCCAGCCACCAATCAACTGGCACATCTGTTCTAGAAATCGCAGATAGCCGCGTTGTGTTGGAGGAGGAGCTTCGGGACGTTGAAAAACTTCGATCATTCCAACAACTTCTTTGTTGCTGGATAAAGGCGAAAGCACAAGCAAGAACTTGCTTGGATTTCCCTCCATTTGCTCTTCGCCGATCATCGCACCTGGAGGGATTAGTTCCGAGGAGCGATTGGCAAGCATGCGCATCAATAATTTGCCATGTTTTTGCGCATCTTCACCTTCTTGATCGATAAGGTTCTCAGCCATATTCAATTGATAGCTGAGTCGAAGGCGACGTTGATCATCAAGCAACCAGATCGCCCCGCCGATGGCCGCTAGGGCCTGCACAATGCGTTGCAATACAGCTGGATAAAATTGATCTGCGGGAATATCTGATTTTGATAAGTCCGAAATCTCGTTGACCAAAGTTTTGATCAAGGACTTCGTTTGTTCTAGTGTTTCTTGACTTACAGATGCCTGATTGGTCGACATAGTCATTCCCAAAACTGCTAATGCTGTCCCCGACCACCCGATCACATGGAGAAATCCGTCGCATCGAGAAATCCGTTGCGCGGAGAAGTCCTTGAGTGGAGGAAACATGATTCGAATTGCAAACCAACCTTTTCGGGGAGGCTAGTGAAAGCCGTCACCACCCCACCACCTACCAAAACCGAAATCGGCGATCCGATCAGCCTTCTGGAAAGTTCCTTCGGCAATGTGTGCTGGCTATCCCTAGCCCTTGGATACCGAATCGTTCAACAAGTTCCCCATGTCTAAACAAAAAGTATAAACAAAACAATCGGAATTCCTTCGCAGATTTCCTTATTTTTTTGTAGATTACTCTCAACGCGAAGGATTTATTCGCCAGATTTTCGGAACCTTTAGACCGGAGTTTTCGTCGAACTTGGCGTAATCGGCACGATGCAACCGTAAGAGAAATGGATTGGGAAGAATAGGCCGATTCGCACCAGTTCACACTCGACTACAAAATGGAACGGGTGAAAATGAGTTCTGGCTTGGCAGATTTGGAGCTTGGAAGGGTTAGAGAAACCCTCGCGATTAGCTGGATTTGTGGGATCAGTTGCGTTTTCGTGAAATTGATCCGTTGAAGCGATTTAATTGGAATGATCGTTAAACTCAGTTCCTTCAACTAGGAAGGAACCCTTGTGGTCGATCAAGAATTTTGGGATATCGATTGAGACCACTTTCGATATTCGGTTTGTTTGGAAAGAACTGAGCAGCATGGCATCGACCCGTCCCCAGAAAGAATCAACGACTAAGGAGTCGCATGAGCGTGACTCTGCGGTTGTTGCGAGTCGATCGCGTGTCGCTCAGCCCATTAGCCCTGACTCGGATGACTGTGGTGAGGCAGGCTCCACCGAGGCGGAAGAGGTGAGAGCTAAGCCGCAAGTTGCGCCGCGATTACAGGCCACAGGTTGGTTGAAAAAAATTGAAAAGGTGATGGCGAGCGATATCACCTTGCAGCCGTTCCTTGAGCAAGTCTTGCCGATTGTCGTCACGCATTTTGGAGCGTTGGGGGGCTTGGTATGGCTGAGGCCGCATGGTGGTCATGGGTCATGGTTTGCGCTGCGTCATCAAATGGAACCGATTGCGTTTGGACCAGCGGAAACTCGCAAGCATGAGCGGCTGGTGCAGTTTGCTTGGCAACAGCGCCATCCGTTGTTGGTCGCCCCAAAAGCTAAGGCAAATGGTCAGCCCGGTAATCCAGTGAATTACTCTCTCGCCTTTGCACCCGTTGTGCATTGGGGTGAGACGGTCGCTTTATTGGAGCTAGTCTTTCGAGCCGAAGCAGCGCCACCGACGGCTTTGTTTCAGCGGGTTTTATTGCAAACATTGCAAGTTGCCGCGGAACATTTGCATCATGGTTTGCGGGCTCGTTTAAATTTGCCAGCCGCCACGATTGCTCAGGCAACTATGGCCGTCGATCAATTAAAAGAAGAGATACGAACGTATGAAGAGTCGCTCCGTCGAAGTATGGAAGCTCGCTTGCGACAGTTTCATGGCTGGGCATTTGGATCACTCGCTGAAAATCAAGCTTTCGCCAAAATGGTCCATGAGTTGCTCGATCAGCATGGGTTGCGAGTGCGATGCCCTGAGTGTGGAAACGCGGCAATATTGAGGTGTATCAAGGCAGGGAATTCGCGACACGGTGTTTTTGTTTTCGACCATTATCTACCGACAGGCCGGACTTTTCATGGCGGCCCAACCACGGTTCCAGCGTTAACCCTTTTGCCAAAACCACAACGCAGAGTGAATTTACCCGAACAGCCATAGCTGCGCCTCGTAGCAGCGTCCCTCGGGGGCTGACCCGCGAGCCCCGAACGAGGCTCGCCGCGCATCACCGCCAGGTCGCGATTTGTCCTCTCAGTTCAGGTTGGCGCCCGCATCCGCGTATCAGACTTGTACCCGATGCCAACACGGCCGTGGACGGACCGTGCTACTAGAAGGACCATGCTAATAGTACGGGCCGTGCTACGTGGAAAAGTCGACAAAGATTCGTTCCCGTACCGCCAAGTTATAGACTTTTACCCACAATCATCGGATACTTAGAAATAAGTCTTGTCTTTAGAATCTATAGGAGCCTTCTCATGCGTTCCAAAAAGCTACGCGGGTTTACGCTAGTGGAACTGTTAGTCGTTATCGCGATCATCGGGGTCTTGGTTGGTTTGCTCTTGCCTGCAGTCCAGGCGGCCCGTGAAGCGGCTCGACGTACCCAATGTGCCAATAACCTGAAGCAGATTGCTTTGGCAACCGTTAGCTTCGAGACAAGTAAAAAGCGTTATCCAGGCTACTTAGAATCGTTTGATATCGGCAACGTCAGTGGAACCCCGATTCGGCGTATCGCAGGTTGGCATGTAACCTTGTTTCCTAATGTCGAACAACAGCAGCTTTATGATATATGGACAAGTGATCAGTTCTCCTTATTCTCTGGTCTTTCGGAGTTTTGCCCTGATATAGCTATCTTCCGCTGCCCAACCGATTCGCTAATCCAAGGTGACGAAGCGTTCAGCAAAAATTCCTATGTTGCCAACAATGGCTTCTGGGACGATCGTTCTTCCGGTTCTTTGGGACCCGTTATGAGCCAATCGCGTGCCAACGGGATGTTCATGAATCGCGTTAACGTCGGTGGCGGTGCAACAGATGAAGGTGGCAACGTTCTGTTATCGTCGGTGTTTGCTCCAACCGCCGTGACAATGAAAGCGTCTGATATTCGTGATGGTCTCAGTCAAACGATTATGTACTCGGAAAATATGGTAGCGCGTCCTTGGGGCTACACCAGTGCCGCTGAATACCTAAATCGCATCAGTACATTCAATAATCGGACCGCCACCGGCATGGTCTGGTTGTATCGAACAGAGCAAACAGCCGTTACAGCTCCACAGCCACTTCCAGAAGAAAAAATCAACGGTCGAAAATGGCAAGTTGACATGGCCGCCTCTCCAAGCCCATCATTCGCTCGACCCTCGGCCGGTCACGCTGGTCTAGTAACCGTCGCTTTTGCTGACGGTAGCACCCGCACCATCGCCGATGAAACTGGCTATCATGTGTATACTGCCTTGCTATGTCCTCAGAGTACCAGCAGCAATGCACCCAACAAACTCTATGTTCTCAAAGAAGCAGATTACGAGTAGTCGGTTTTCTTACGCGACAACCATCCCCTTATTTGCAGAAGGGCGGTTGTGTAAATCTCGCAATGACGGATAAAGTACTATTACTTTGTCCGTCATTTTTGTTTGCAAGAAGGGTCTCCCCATGTCCGCTTCATCTCTGGCCGATGAACAATCCAAAAATGCGATGACGATTCGCGTGGGACACTCTCCCGATGCGGACGACGCCTTCATGTTTTATGCCCTAGCCAAAGATTGCTTCGATACGGGCAAATTCCGTTTCGTTCATGAACTCGTCGATATCGAAACGCTCAACCGTCGAGCCTTCCAGGGAGAGCTTGAACTCACCGCGATCAGTCTTCATGCCTACGCCTATCTGGCCGATAAGTACATGATTTGCAGTTGCGGTGCGAGCATGGGCGATAACTATGGACCGATGGTGGTGGCACGTACTGCTTGTCAGCGTGCCGACCTTATCGGCAAAACGATTGCCGTGCCTGGCACACTTACGACCGCATTTCTTTCGCTTTCGCTCTGGCTAGGCAAGGATCAATTCAAATACGTCGCGGTCCCTTTTGACGAGATCCTCGATATCGTAGAACGCGGCGAATATAACGGCACAACGATTGATGCAGGGCTCGTCATCCACGAAGGTCAACTTACCTACCAAGATCAAGGTCTTCATCTCATCGTTGATCTTGGAAAATGGTGGATGGAAGAAACCGGATACCCGCTCCCCTTGGGTGCTAATGGTATTCGCAAAGATCTTGGAATGGATGTGATCAAAGAAGTGAATCGATTGCTTCGCGAGAGCATCGTACACGGCTTGAAACATCGCCAAACGGCTCTCGATTATGCCTTGGGGTTCGGCCGGGGGCTCGATCGCGGCAAAGCGGATCAATTCGTCGGCATGTATGTCAATGATTGGACCGTAGAGTTTGGTAGTCGCGGGCGCGAAGCCGTGGCTCTGCTACTTCGCAAAGGCTATGAAGCAGGCATCATCGATCGCCTGGTCGTGCCAGAATTTGTTGAATCATAATCCTCCGGTAAAGATTCCTTTCGAACATGCATAAGAATTCGTTACAATGGAATGAAGTGGTGGGGCTCAGCAAAGCAAGTTCGGCTGGCTCGCCTGTAGCCCCCACTCTGAAGTCAGACCTAGCAAACAATGTAAAACTTGCTGAGGTGCTTAAGTCCATTGGCCAAGATTGTACGCAACAAATCGAAAGTTACCTGGAGCGGTGCGAAACGAACCAGGAAGGCGAGTAGTCCGAAAGTTCTCGATCGCTTGATCGGACTTGAAACGGAATATGCCGTCTATTTTGACTATGCCTCCACTGCGTCGACCGCCTCCACTGCGTCGACCGCTTTCACTGCCGAACTTTTTGAAGCCTTCTGCGCTCAAGTCGGCCAGCATCTTCCGCTTGTCCCCAGCGAGCATGCGGATCGCAAGTTCTTAGCCAACGGTGGGGCTATTTCTTTTGAGCCAGCGGTTACTTCCACCGGTGAAGTTCAGGGGCTTATTGAAGGGGCTACACCCGAGTGCCGAAGTCCCGCAACACTTATCGCTCATCAGCTCGCGCAAGATGAGTTGTTCGAAGAGGCCATTGAGCAGTTGCAGCCCCGCGGATCGGTCCGGCTCTTGAAAAACTCGGCAGATCCAAGCGGGCATGTTTACGGTTTACAAGAGAACTACGAAATCGAAATTGCCAAAGGATGGCGGTTGTGGCTGTTGCGAATCAGCCTCTGTGCTTTATTGCCGATTGTGGCTCTTTACTGGATTCTGGCGACGATTTGGCTCACTCTGATTCAGGCAGCAGGTTGGTCGCTTTCTTGGGTGCTTCCTGACCGAAGTGTACCCGCAACCGATTCTGAATCGAAAGAATCCACTGCTTCTTCCCCTTCGATATCAGTGGCCACTCAGTTTCGAGGTCGTGCCTTGCGGTTAGCTGTGCTGGGTCTGCGAGTGTTGCACGCTCCTCTTGTTTTGCTGCTCACGATCATCGTCCGCAGTTTTGTACTGCGATCGCAATTGGATCGCTTAGCTCCTTTTTTTGCGACCAGGATTATCCTCGATGGGGCAGGTCATTTGGATGGGAATGGCAAGTTCTGGCTGGGTGCCAAAGCATCGGCATGTGATCGATGGATCGGCCTGGGAGGTTATTGGGGTGGAAGGCCGATCTTTGTGTTCGGTCATTGGCTGAAAACGCTTTGTGCTCCCGGCTCGCGACCATGGCGATCGATCGGCAGATTGTTTCAATCACGGCAACGAATTCAAATTGCTCTGGGCGATTCGTGTATGTCGCCGATGAGTCAGTATCTTCGCTCAGGTGTTACTTGTTTGTTGCTGGATTGGGTCGAGCAAAGCCCAGCGGACGCTTCCGGGCCCCGTTTGGCAAGCTCATTTCAGGCGCTTAAATCGGTTGCTCGTGATGATCTGCTGATCGCGAGACTCCCGGACATACACGGTAAGAATTGGTCCGCCCTTGAGGTCCAGCAGTATTACCTTGGTCAGATCAAAGAGTTTTTGCAGCAATCGTGGCAGGTGCCTGCTGAAGCTTGGCGAATTGTGCGATTGTGGCAAGATACCATTGATTCACTTAAGGCTGCCAAACACGATACGCAAGCTCGTCAGTCGTTACTTGGTCGCATCGATTGGTTATCCAAGTTATGGATGTTGCAGCAAGTAGCGCAAGATGCCGCTTGGCCGGTGCGCAAGAAAGTGGATTTGCGTTTTCATGAACTCAGTGAAGATGGCTACTATCGCAAGCTCATAGCGGTCGCAGGCAAGTATCCGCTCATCAGTCCAGAAAAAGTTCGTCAGGCCAAAAGAATACCTCCTTCCGACACGGTGGCATCGAAAAGAGGTTATCTGATTCGCGAGTTCTCAAGCAGCGGTTCAAGCGTAACCGCTGGTTGGGATTTTGTAAAAATGGTCGAGGGCGATGAAACGACTTATTACGATTTGGCGAGCGACT
>JBILTA010000264.1:0-7416 GCA_044371785.1 Pirellulaceae bacterium
TCGTTCCCATTTCGAAACATCATACACGGGCTTCTCTGGTGTTGAGCCGACGAATTCACCCCGAAAGGTTTTACCAAGCAATGGTTCAAATACGCTCAGTTCGGGGACTAATTGAGCTTTGGGAGTAGTGGTTTTGTTGGTTTCGTCCACTGGCGAAAGGAATATGCTGAGGATGAGGATCAAAAGTTTCATAATGAATGTTTCTCGAGTTTGGTTTTGGAAAAGGGGGGAGGGGGCTATTGCGTTAGTTGATCTTCTTTTCGAGAGGCCAATGTTCAGATCGGCATTTCTTGGGAGCGAGAGGGCCGGTCAAAAAGTTGACAATACCTATCATTCGAGAGACGAAAGATGGCTTGCCGGTTTCTACAAAAACCTTGAGGGCATCGACAATCATCTTGCCACCACTGGCCATTTGTTTTTCCGTCTTTGTGCCGACGGGAACGTTCTCGCTGGTTAGAGTGAATTCCGTGCCTCCTTCGATCGACTTCAGCTCATACCGTACAATGCACAGCGGATCATCATAATTGGTGAATTTAAATGTGTGTGCAAAGCAATGGGGAGGATTGAGCTCAATGATCTCCCCAACGACGCCTGTCAGTTTTCCATTAGGGGATCGCATGCGAACGGGAGCACCGACTTCTAGTTTTGTTGTCTGCATCACGGAACAAAAAAAGAAAGGGAGGACTGCATCGGTCTTGGTCAATGTTTCCCAAACTTTTTCAATGGGCGCATTGATAACCACCCGATGAACTTGTTTGCTGCGTTTAACATCAGTTTGATTCATGGGATTTCATTTTTCGCGAAGGTGATTTGGGAGGAGCGGGGTGAGTTGTGGATTCGGATTCGATCAGCATCTTCAGGTCGACCACTTTGCTTGCCCAGTAGCTGCTGTAGTCGCTGGTCCAGCGATCGTAGATGAGTTGGATTGGGATAGCGTTGAAGTATAGTTCTGTTTTTCTTCCTGCTTTTTTCAGGACTAACAATTGCGCTTCTTCGAGAATCCGCAAATGTTTCAGGATCATGATTCGGCTGACATCAAAATGAACGCAAACATCTTGCACGCAGCAGCCGGGTTGATCGCGCACGATATCGAGTATGGCTCGACGAGCGCGACTGGCAAGTGCATGAAATACTAAGTCCATGGATTCTGGTATCATATGTAACCAAAAGGTTACTAATGGGCGTAGTGGATTTCAATGGCCTTGCGATAAAATGTCCAAAAAGTCAGATTGGGGGGAGGGGTCCGAAACTGTCCTTTGGGGGGCGAAGTAAGAGCACAGTCTGTTTATTGATGATGCGACAAGAGTGTTGGATAAGGGGAAATCAATGCGTCGAATGCTGGCGGCCCTAACTATTTTTCTGCTGGGTATGGCTGGGGTTGCTGGATGTTTGCCGAAAGCGGCACCGATCGAACGGCATTTAGGGGTTGTGTACAAAAAGGTGCAAGAAACCGAATTGCACTTGGATTACATGGCTCCGCAGGGTGCTGGCCCGTTTCCCATTGTGGTGAGCATTCATGGAGGTGGTTGGCAAAAAGGCACGTATAAAGAATATGCATCCTTTCAGGAGAATATGGCTAAAGGAGGCATCGCTTCGATTTCGGTGCAATATCGTTTTGCACCAAGTGCGAAGTTCCCTGCGCAGCAAGAGGATGTACTTGATGCATTGAAATTTATACTCAAAAACAAAGAGCAGTATCATGTTGATCCAGACCGCGTGGCTTGGTTGGGCGGTTCTGCGGGAGCGCACTTAGCGTTGTTGGCTGGTTTTACTCCGTCTGAAAAATACAAGTCCTTATTGGTTGTGAACGTCGCTGGTCCTACCAATATGAAGACGTTTAAGTCGTGGGAGTCTGGTGATAAAGCGCTTATGGGGGCTGTTGGGCGTGACTCAGCTGGTTTGATTGAAGACTTATTGGGGAGCAAGGATAAAGCAGCCGATGTTTATCGGGTTGCATCGCCGATCGAGATGGCGACTTCAGCATCTCCACGCGTTTTCACTGTGCATGGTGAAAAAGATGATATTGTGCCGATTGAGCAGGCGGAGCAGTTGCATGTTCGACTCCAGGAACTAGGGGTTGCGGAAAAGATTTTCCGATCGAAGGAAGGAACGCATAACTTTGCGATGTGGCCGGTTGCTGATCGAAATGCGGCACTATTGGAAATGGTTGAAGAATTGAATTCCACTCTTCTGAAGAAGTAAGTATCTTGGTGAGGCAAGTCCCACGTTTGGCCGTATGGACCAGTTGCATTGTGGGCTTATTTTCTAGAGAAGATACGATGAGTTTGAGCGGTTACGACGCAATTGTAGTTGGATTGGGCTCGATGGGCTCGGCAACTTGTTGGCGACTGGCGCAGCGAGGTGTCAGGGTGTTGGGGCTGGATAGCTTCACACCGCCGCATCATCGAGGCTCTCACGGTGGTGATTCACGCATCGTGCGACAAGCTTATTTTGAGCATCCCGATTATGTGCCATTGCTGCAGCGGGCTTATCGGGGATGGGATGAGTTAGCAGATTTGTCGGGGCAAGTGCTTTTTGAGCGAACGGGACTGCTTTATTTCGGGCCGCGCGGACATCAGTTGATTACGGGGGCACTAGAGTCATCGCGTCGATATTCTGTTCCGGTGCAGGTTCTATCACCGACAAAGTATCCGCTGTTCCATGTGCCCGATGATTATGTTTGTTTGTTGGAGGACAATGCTGGCTTTGTGCGACCAGATTTGGCTATAACCACGATGCTGGACGCTGCTCGCAAGTGTGGAGCAGTTTTACAAGTGAACGAACCGGTCATCCGCTGGCAGCCAACGGACAGCGGGGTGAAACTGATCACAGATCACAGCACCTATTATGCAAAAAAATTGGTCATCACGGCTGGCGCATGGGGCTCGAAGTTGCTTCCGCAGCTAACGTCGCAATTGCAAGTAACCCAACAAGTGTTAGTGTGGGTGAAGGCAAAAGATTATCGAGAAGTTGCTCTGGGAACTTTGCCATGTTGGACTTTAGCCGATGACAACTACCCTGGCATCTTTTATGGTTTTCCTGCGATACCGTCTTGGCGGGATGGGACGATACGTGGCTTTAAGTTGGCTCACCACGCACCGGGAGTCATCGTTCATGATGTGGATCGCCAAGATCCGGCGGTGCGGCCTGGGGCATTAGAGTCGGTTCGTGAAGTTTTGAGACGTTATTTCCCAGGCAAGTTCGAGATGCAGCTAGAAACAGAAAGTTGCCGCTACACCAATTCTCCGGACGGTGACTTCATCATTGATTTTGTACCTGGTTTTGAGCGGGATATAGTTTATGCCTTAGGGTTTAGCGGCCATGGCTTTAAATTTGCTCCAGCGATTGGCGAGGTGCTTGCGGATTTGGCTATAGCGGGCGTCACCTCTGCCCCCATTGCGTTTCTCACCTCGCAACGGCTGAATTTGGCCTAAATGGGAGCGGATTTTCTTCAAATATCTGTGAATCGGTACATGTTTTGCGTTTCTGCTAAAGGGCCTGGTGGAACTGGTGGTGAAAATCGTAGGCTAAACTAGAGTTATTCCACGGGGACCTAGAGGATTCCGCTTTCGGAACAAGGGCGCGGAAGTCTGAAATTGGGAGTTGCTGTCGGTATTTTAGTCATGTCTGGCGAAAAATTCGGCAGTGGTAAGAGCTACAATAGAAGAGCTTTGGCTCAACATAGAAATCGCTAATGGCCCTCGAGTAATGGGGCTTAGATCAAAAACAGGAGTTGTTGAAATGTTGCAATGGTCGCGTCGAAGCGTGTTGAAGTGGGGATTGGCATCGGCAGTCATCGTAACCAGCGGCGGGGTGTCGGCATTTGGTTTCCAAGATGCGTCTGCCGTGAATGCAAAAGAGTATCAGCAAGTTGTGACCAAAGCCGTCAGCTTTCTGAGGGCAGAAGGTCAAGCTGACGATGGTTCGTTTAGCGGCAAGGCGGGGACGGGGCCAACGTCGTTGGTTGTGGCTGGTTTGTTGTCGGTTGGTCAAACGCCCAATGACCCGGTTGTGGCGAAAGCACTGAAATTTCTAGAAGCGAATGTCCGCGAAGATGGCGGCATCTATGCGGAGAATTCTCGACACAAGAACTACGAAACTTGTATTGCGGTTGTTTGTTTAACTAAAGCGAACAGCGATGGACGATTCGATGCGATCCTGAAAAAGGCGGATAAGTTTTTACGCGATTTGCAATGGGATGAAGGGGAAGGGAAGGCCGCTACGGATATGGAGTATGGCGGAGCAGGGTACGATAGCAAGGGGCGTCCCGATTTATCGAACACCGCTTTTTTTATTGAGGCTCTCAAAAGCGCTGGCGCAGGTGAGGACGATGAAGCGATTCAACGGGCACTAAAATTTGTGTCCCGATGCCAGAACTTGGAGAACGAAGCCAACGATGCACCTGTTTCTGCTAAAGTCAATGACGGTGGCTTTTTTTATACCATAGGTGGTGGCGGCGAAAGCAAAGCGGGTGGTGACACAACGGCTGGTCTAAGAAGTTATGGATCGATGACCTATGCAGGTTTGAAGAGCATGATTTACGCGGGTGTCGATAAAGATGACAAGCGGGTGAAAGCTGCATTAGAGTTCTTGAAGAAGAACTATGACCTCGAAACGAACCCAGGGATGGGCAAGTCTGGACTGTTTTACTATTACCACACGATGTCCAAAGCTCTTGATGCTCTCGGCGAAGGCGAATTTGTTGATGCAAATGGTATGAAGCACGACTGGAAGAAAGAGCTTTTTACAGAGTTAAAAGAGAGTCAACAAGAGAATGGATCGTGGGTCAATTCCGATTCGCGATGGATGGAAGGTGATCCGAACTTGGTAACCGGTTATGTATTGCTGGCGTTGGGTTATTGCAAGTAAAACTGGATACCTGTAGTGTTCCGAAAATCAGAACACTCCCGATCCGGCAGAAGCGGATTGGGAGTGTTTTTTCGTTTGGCGAGAAAAGAAATGTGCAAGATCATTGGGCTATCGGCGTTTGTGTTTTGTTGGTGCTTTATCGCATCGGCTCTGGCGAGCGGACAGGAAGAGTCGCGGGCTGGCACCGAGCCATCGAAAGCGGTTCCTAACACGTTAGCTAGGCTCGATGAAGTTTGGATGGGAACCTGGAAAGGTGAAGCGAAGAGCATTTCGTCACGGGGCCAGGGTGCAAACTTCGCAATGACGATCGAGATCAAGCGGCTAGAGAATCCGATTCGATATCAGTGGAAAACGGTGTTCACAGGCGCTCAAGGGGATGTGGTTAAGGCATATGAATTAATACCACAGCCTAAAGAGAACCATTTTGTGATTGATGAAAAGAACGGCATCTTGATCGATACGATCTTGTTTGATGACACCCTCATCAGTCACTTTACGGTTCAGGATCAAACGATTTGGTGTCAATATCGTGTTGTAGATGAACCAGAAGGGCGAAGTATTGAATTCGATTTGTATGCTGCGACAAGTTCTGCCGCAAAATCGTCTGGTGGAAAAGATGGAATACCAGAAGTGAAAAGTCTGGTCCCCACCACTCGGCAAACAGCCAAGTTAATTCAGCAGAAGTAAGGAGGCGAGAAGGGGTTTTTGATACCGACTGGAGAATCGGTTTAGGACAAGCTATTCTATTGGTCTGATTTGCTCCGGTTCCTCTCTCTATCTGGCTGCAAAAGACGTGAGTGGCGAAAGTCATGGATAGTATGCTCGTTTCGGCCGATGCGCTGAAGTTGAAATGGGGTTCACTAGCGGCTTCTCTGGAAGTGAGTTTGGTGGCGTGTGTCATAGGCTTTTTTCTTCCAGCGTACTATGATTGGAGCGGCGCGGATCAAAGTCGTCCTTCACCCTGGATTCCGTTTGCCTTTGCGGTGCTTGGAATTGTTGTCACGCTCGTCGGTTTGATTTTGGGGCTACGGCATTTCTATTGGCGTATCCCCAGCGCAGCAGGCATCAAACATGGCGGGTATCCGTTGCTGTTTGCTGTCTGTACATTGGGAGTTCTAACGGCCATTCACGCAACTGGATTGCGGACTGTGGTGCTTATCCTAAGCTTCGTGGCTTTGGCGGTGGTTGTTGCTTGGGGGTGTTGTCAGGCGTATCAGCATGTTCGATTGCGATGGGCGCTGGCTACACTACTTTTTAGCTGTTATGGTCCATTATTGTGGATTGTCGTGGGTAAACATTCTCAAAACTCCATTCCTCAGGCCTCACTATTTCTGTTGGGTGCGCCGATGTTGATGCCGGCTGGCCTACTTGGAATGGTATTAGGCGTGCATCTGCAAGAACTGATGTGGCTTGGAAACAGCTTGACGATGATCGCAATTGCGATAGGCATTGCGTTGATGCATCTCGGCGAAAAACGGGCCTTGGCTTACACCCTATCATTGCTGGTTGTTTCTGCAGCTGGCTCCATGGCGTTTCATTCTTTGATTCGTGCGTGAGTTCCCCGGATTACAGGCTCATTCGTAGGCCTGTAAGGATTTATCGCTTGTTCTTTTTGGTCGAAGGCATTCTGCAACATGAGTTTAATTAGGTTCAAGCGTTGGTTGGTTCGGTTGTCGTGTGTGATAGCCTGCACTTATTTCACTTTGGTGGCAGGTGGTAGCGAGTGCCTAGCTCAAAAAACAACACCCGTATTTGGGGCCGACTTTCCAAATCTTGATTCGTTGGCAGTAGGCGAATGGTGGAAGAAGAATCCGAAAGGGGCCAACGCGCCTCCAACGATGCTGGTGCCTCGCAATGAAGTAATCGCTTTTGTCCTCTACACATGTCAGCAATCGACGTTGAAGTTAACGGCTCAGTTGTTTCCGCTCTATCCTGACGAGCTTAGAAAAGTTCGCTTAGAACTGTTGCGAGAGGGAGAATGGAAGGAGGTTGCCAGCAGTGAAGTTGTGTTTCCAGGCTGGAGTGCTCATTTTAGAGTGGAAAATTGGGATGGTTCACAGGATTGGCGTTATCGAATTCGACATGGAGAGAACGCAAGTTTTGAAGGGACGGTGCGTGGTGATCTCAAAGATAAGGCTGAGTTAGTGGTAGCGACCATGTCATGTAATTCGAGCCGTACCACCGGCGCAAGGCCAGAGATGGTCGATGCCCTCTTAGAAATGGATCCTGACTTGTTGTTTTTTGCCGGGGACCAGACCTACCGACATACCGAACATACGGCGGGTTGGATCGAGTTTGGTTTGCAATTTAGGGAGCTGATGCGTAATCGTCCTACGGTCACCATTCCTGACGATCATGATGTGGGGCACCCGAATCTCTGGGGAGAGAATGGAAAGAAGTCGACATTATCGGGAAACGCGGATGGAGGTTATTTCTATCCTGTTGAATATGTCAACATGGTTCAGCGTCAGCAGACATGGCATTTGCCTGACCCAGTGGATCCTGCTCCGGTGGAACGTGATATTACAGTTTATTTCACTCGACTCA
>JBILTA010000263.1:0-7416 GCA_044371785.1 Pirellulaceae bacterium
AGCTCAAGCCAAGGGGTTTTCATGTTGAACAGTGCTCCGACTCATGCTCGGCGCGAGACTAAGTCATTGGGATGAGATGTTCGGCAGTTCTGAGTGCATTCGAGCACTGAACACTGAACACTGAACACTGAAAACTGAAAACGCAATACTAGAATTGCTTTTCAACGGTAAGAGGTTACTAACCTGCTAGCAGCCCAGTATCTGTAAGTTTGCGAGTGAGATATTTTACAAACGGAATGGCCGAAAGTGGACGGCCAGTGACTCGTTCAACTAAGTGGCCAGGAGTGTAGCGTTTGCCATGCTGATGAACGTTGGTTCGCAACCAATCGAGCAACGGCTGGAAATCGCCTTGACGATGTAGCTCTCCCAAGTCTCCCAAGCTTTCCTTAATTGCTTCCATCCATTGGGCTGCAATCAAGTTGCCGAGTGTATACGTTGGGAAATATCCAAACAGACCCGCACTCCAATGCACATCTTGTAAACAACCTTCGGCATGATGGCTCGGTTTGATTCCGAGATACTCCAAGTAAGCTGCGTTCCATGCTTCAGGTAAATCGCTGGGCTCAAGAACACCGGATATCAGCTTCTGTTCCAACTCAAAACGAATAGCGATATGTAGATTGTAGGTCGCTTCATCGGACTCTACGCGAATTAAGCTTGGTGATACAGAGTTTGTGTATCGATAGATCGTGTCGGCATCCGCTTGCGTAAAGAAGCCGGCAAAGTGTTTCTTCAATAACGGTGTGCACCATTGCCAGAATGGTAAGCTCCGGCCTACCGCATTTTCCCATAAGCGCGATTGCGATTCATGAATGCCGAGTGAAGCATAGCTACCTAGCGGCAATCCAAAATGATTCGCAGGTAATCCTTGTTCATACATTCCATGACCCGCTTCATGCAACGTGCTAAACAAACTGCTCAATAAATCGTTTTCGAAATAGCGAGTGAGGATACGGCAATCACGTGGTCCAAGCGTGGTGCAAAAGGGGTGGTCGGTTTCATCGAGTCGCCCCGCCTCAAAGTTGAAACCAACTTCTTTGGCCACAATTTGATTGAAGGTTCTCTGTTGAGCGATTGGGATCGAAGGCTGCGTGAAAATGGAGCCACGTACACGCGTCGCTTCAGCAGCTTCCGCAACAATCGGGACCAATTGTTTTCGTAGCTCGGCGAACATGACCTGCAGGTGGGCTTCGTTGGCACCTTCCTCGTATTCATCGAGCAGGCCGTTGTAAGCGGAGCCATCAATCGCCAGCAATTGGGCTTCTTCGCGTTTGAGTTTTACAATCGTTTTTAAGCTGGGTAAGAAGTCCTTGAAACTTTGTGCTTTACGAGCTTGGCTCCAAGACTGTTGACCCAAAACGACCGCTTTGGTCATTGCTTGAACAAGTTCGAGAGGTAGCTTTTGTCGTCGGCTTAAATTGCGTTTCAAATAACGTGCTGTGACGACAAGGTCGCTCTCTTCAGGTTGTCCCTGGGCGAGTTGGACTAGCGAATCGATGCGATCGGCCTGTGTCAAATCTGTGCGCCGTTGGTGAATCAAGCCACTAAGATACGTGATTTGCTCGGCGCGATAGGGACCTGCATCGGAGGGCATGCCGGTCCGTTCATCCCACTCCAAAGTGGCTTGCGTCGATTCCAGAAGAGCCGTTTCGCTTTCCCACTGACAAGTTTGGTCCAGTATCGAATTCGGCTCGCTCATCGTAATAAGGCTTTCTAGTTGCGGTAACCTAAATTCCGTTCAATTTCTCGGGCTCGTTCATCTACGCCGGTACCCCAGGGGCCGTTGCCCGTGTTCCCGCGGAGTCCCGAGCCGAGTTCCGCGTTGGGGCCATCCAAGCCACCACCACGCAACCACTCAGGCATGGCACATCCTGACCAACTGCACAGTAGTGCCGAAAGTGCCAATGCTCCAACGAATCGTTTCGCATATTGAGCCACACCGCGATTTCTTGGCAATATCGAACAATCCGATCCTTTCCTCAAGCGGTTCATCGTCCAAATTCTCCCTGAACAAGTTGAGTGATACCCAAAATGGGTTGAGACCCGATGAGTGATTTGGCAAATTTCTACGTCGCCGTCCAGGTCAAAAATGAATCTTTTGCGTAGAAACGCTCTTGAGGCGGGGGGGCCTAATAGAGAACTCATTGCCTACCAGTTAACATGGAGTGGATTGGTCCTTCCCGTCCTTCCTACCTTCTCGGCTCTCGAGGAACCACCATGCGACATGCCCCTGTGATTTCGGTCACTGCTATGCCAATGTTTCGTTTGTCGATCGTATTCGCGGTTTTGCTGGGTTTGCTAGCCCCTACGAACCTGTTCGCGCAAAAGCCCCCCGCCGAGCCTCAAGGCTATACAGAAACCCCCGTGCTGCCAGGGCAACCTTGGCGCGTACATGACAAATATCGTCCTCGTCCCCAAGTGATTAAGCCTGCCGATGAACCAGGTGCACCTCCTTCCGATGCTGTGGTTCTGTTCGATGGAACCAACCTCGATGGTTGGGCAGTAGGTCGCAAAGGGGAAGAGTTTGTACCTGCTCCTTGGAAGGTTGAAAACGGGTACATGGAAGTGAAGCCCGGCAGCGGTTCGATTTTCAGCCGGGCCGAATTCGGAGATTGCCAACTTCATTTGGAATTCGCCACGCCTGAAAAAGTCGAAGGCAATAGCCAAGGACGTGGCAATAGCGGTGTGATCATCATGGGACGATATGAGATTCAAGTTCTTGATTCGTTCAACAACGATACTTACCCAGATGGGCAACTATCCTCGATTTATGGCCAATACCCACCGCAAGTGAATGCTGCACGTGGACCTGGTCAGTGGCAAACCTACGACATTATTTGGGAAGCTCCTCGCTTTGCGGATGGCAAGCTCATCAAACCAGCCAAGGCTACCGTGTTCATCAATGGTGTGCTGGTGCATCATGGACGTGATTTGATCGGCCCGATGGCTCATCAAGAGACACATCCCTACTCGCCTCATCCTGCTGTTGGGCCACTGTTGCTTCAAGACCATGGCAACACAACTCGCTTCCGCAACATTTGGTATCGTCCGCTACGAACCGAAGAAGTTCCATGGTTAACCTTTGAAGGTGGTGAAGGGCCTGGTAAAGGTAAGCATGTTGTATTGATCTCCGGCGATGAAGAATATCGTTCGGAAGAAGCTTTACCACAACTCGCCAAGATTCTCTCGAAGCATCATGGCTTCAAATGCACCGTGTTGTTTGCGATCAACCCTGAGTCAGGAATCATTGATCCAAACTACAGCAGCAACATTCCAGGTTTGCAGCATCTCAAAGATGCGGACTTAATGGTAATCTTTACTCGGTTCCGCAACTTGCCTGATTGGCAGATGGCTTTCATCGATGAATACGTGAATGCAGGCAAACCGATGATTGGTCTGCGAACCGCCACGCACGCCTTCAATATCCCCGGTGATCGCAAGTATGCGAAGTATAGCTGGAACAACAAAGAGTGGCTTGGTGGTTTCGGTCAACAAATCTTGGGTGATACATGGATTAGTCATCATGGAAATCATGGTTCCGAAAGCACTCGCGGATTGATTCGCGAAGATAACAAGGAACATCCAGTGTTGCGTGGGGTTAAAGATGTCTGGGGTCCAACAGACGTCTACGGCATCGTTAATCTTTCGAAAGATGCAACCGTTTTGCTCGATGGCCAAATTCTCAAGGGAATGAAGCCAGAAGATGCTGCAGTTGAAGATAAGCGAAACAGCCCCATGATGCCCTTGGCTTGGGTGCATACACCTAAAGTTCCTTCCGGCAAAGAAGCTCGCGTGTTTAACACAACCATGGGGGCCTCGATCGATTTGGAAAACGAAGGCTTGCGTCGTTTGGTCACCAATGCTTGTTTTTGGGCTGTTGGTTTAGACGAACAGATCAAAAATGATCTCAATGTAACCATCGTGGGCGAGTTCAAGCCAACGTTTTTCGGTTTCCGCAACGATCCGAAGTTTTGGCCTGAAAAGAATTTCCATCCTTCCGATTTCGCGAAATAACAAAACGGATCCCTACCGTGTCATTTGGTTTTTTTCAACAAACAAATTTAGCAACCATTGCATTGCTTAGCGGTGCGATGGTTGTTGGTTGTTTTTCTACCACGGGCGTAATGGGGCAAGACAAAGCCCCCGCTCCCGTTCCATCATTGGTTCACGTATCTAAAGCTTATGAAGGTTCGATCGCTCCGACCTCGGACTTCGTAGGGACCACCTTGCCATTGAAACGAAGTGTGGTGGGAAGCGCTGTAGATGGACGCGTGGTTCAGTTGGCCGTTGAGGTTGGACACGAAGTTAAAGAAGGTGACCCGGTCGCCCAGCTGCTAACCAAAACACTCGAACTTGAACTGGCAGCAGCTCGAGCCGAATACAAATTGCGTGATGCCGAATTGCTTGAGCTGAAGAATGGGGCATTGCCGCAAGAGATAGCTCAAGCGAAAAATCGCTTGAACGCTTCTGAGATTCGTCGCGATTTTCTGCGCAAACGGTTCGATAGAATGACACGGTTGGATTCTGGCAATGGCATCGTTTCCGATGACGAATTGCAGGAAGTTCAATCGCTTCTCGATGCAGGGGAGCAACTTGTTTCGGAAGCCAAAGAAGCATTGGCATTGATCGAACGTGGCACCCGTCCCGAACGAATTGTGGCTGCGGAAGCCCGAGTCGAACAGCAGAAGAATTTGGTTGAATTGCTTGAAGATCGTCTAGCAAAATATACCGTGCGAGCTCCCTTTAGCGGGTTTGTGATTCGGGAGTTGACCGAAGCGGGCTACTGGCTTAGCCAAGGTGGTGCGGTAGTGGAGATCATTCAGATCGATGAAGTCGAAGTGGAAGTTTATGTGCCGGAATCCTATATCCGCTTTGTCAAAGTAGGAGAGGCGGCGGTTCTAAAATTTGATGCTCTTCCAGATGTGACGGAGCCCTTCGTTGGCCGTATCGTCAGCATTATTCCAGAAGCCGAAGCCCGAAGTCGGACTTTTCCTGTGCGTGTTCGACTCAAGAATCCACGTGGTGACAATGGATATTTGGTTAAACCTGGTATGCTTGCGAAATGCGCGTTGCCTGTCGGTCCCAGCAAGCGAACCACGCTGATTCCGAAAGATGCTCTGGTCCTTGGGCAAGTTGGTTCGCAAGTCAAGCAAATCGTCGAAGGCAAAGTTCGGACCGTGAACGTACAGCTCGGAATTTCTCAAGGTAGTAACGTCGAGGTCGTGCAAGGCTTACAGCCTGGGGATGTGGTTGCGGTGTTCGGAAATGAACGCTTACGCGATGGCGAGTCGGTGCGAGTCGGGAAAGTGATCGATCCCGAAAATCTACAGGCGGTGGCTAAACCGCCGACAATCGCTCCCGCTGTATCTGACGGAGGTTGATAGATACATGGGACCGATAGAAGCATGCGTTAGAAACCCTGTTAAGGTTTCGGTGGGAGCATTGTTGCTAGTGCTCTTCGGTGTTGTTGGATTGATGCGTTTACCGATCCAGTTAATTCCGCAAGTCGAGACACCAACGATCTCAGTGGAAACCCGTTGGCCTGGTGCAAGTCCACAAGAAGTGGAACGCGAGATCACTCAAGAGCAGGAAGAACAGCTCAAGAGCGTTGAAGGTGTGACTCGCATGAGCAGTGAGTCCAGCGATTCTAATTCGCGAATCACCTTGGAGTTTGAGGTGGGAACCAACATGGAAAAGGCGTTGCTAAAAGTCAATAGCCGCCTCCAGCAAGTTCGCGAGTATCCGATTGAAGCAGATCAACCTGTGCTGAGCACAAGCAGCGCTTCGGATCGACCGATCGCCTATTATGTTCTTTCGCCAGGTCGCCCTAATGCCGAGGCGATGGCTAAAGCGATGCAAGATTATCCTGATTTGAAGAAGGATTTGGAATACGTTGCCAGCGCAAGTCAACCAGGTTTGATGATCTATAGACTGCGATTGCTCGCTGAAAAGCATCCGCAACTCGCTCATCTTATTCCAGTTTATCCAGACATCTCCACGCTGTTGCGTTTCACGGAGGACTATATTGAGGCCCGACTGGAGCGAGTTCCTGGCGTATCAAATGTGAATGTAAATGGTGGTCGTGAGGATGAATTGCGTGTGGTCGTTGATCCGGAACGACTTGCCGCACGTGGTTTGACGCTTGATACCGTCCGCAACGTCCTTGAAGGTCAGAATCTAGATATCTCTGGTGGTGATTACAGTGAAGGTAAGCGCCGGTATGTCGTACGCACTCTAAGTCGCTATGGCAAGCCTGAAGAAATCTCAGATCAATTGATTGCCATTCAGGATGGTATTCCCGTTTATGTGCGTGACGTGGCTGATGTGTCCCTCGGCTTCAAGAAACTCACCGGTGTGGTACGTCGCTATGGTGAATCGAGTATTTCGGTCAATGCGATTCGTGAATCGAACGCCAATGTGATCGAGGTAATGAAGGGGCTCAATGCGGCGGTGGCAGAGTTAAACGACGATCTATTGAAGCCCAAGAATCTAGAGTTGGTTCAGGTTTATGATGAGACGGAATACATCAACTCGGCGGTGAGATTGGTCAATGAAAACATCATCGTGGGTGGTGCTTTGACGATGTTGACATTATTGCTGTTTTTGCACCTCAATGTGAGAACCTTGTTTTTTGGGCCGATTGTGATTGGTACCGCAATTGGTGCTGTTACTGTGAACCCTTGGCTATTTGGCGTGACTCTACTCATCGTGTTGGTCATTGGACTCTGGTACGCGCGTGGTGCACTCGTCATTGGGTTAGCGATACCTGTTAGTATCGTGGGAACATTCTTGGTGCTCAATTTGCTTGGCCGCTCGCTTAATGTTATCTCTCTAGCTGGCTTGGCTTTTGCCGTTGGAATGTTGGTAGATAATGCGATTGTCGTTCTTGAGAATATATATCGACATCATCAACTTCTCAAAAAGACTCCATTGCAAGCGGCCATTGACGGTGCGAACGAAGTGTGGGGAGCCGTACTTGCCTCGACGCTTACAACGCTCGCGGTATTCTTGCCTGTCTTATTTGTGCAACAAGAAGCAGGCCAACTGTTTCGTGATATCGCGATCGCCATTAGTGCGGCGGTTGGTTTGTCGCTTATTGTGGCGATAACGCTTATTCCCACCGCAACCGCACGTCTGTTGACTGCGAAAAATGACATGACCATTTCGGTTGGTGATACGCCCCAAGAATCGTTGACCAGTTCAGCGAATTTTTTCGTGAACATACTGGGGGGATTGGGAAGTTTTTTTAGCGGTAGCATTGCGGCAACCAACCGTTTTATTCAAGGCTCGATGCTGCGAAAGTTGGGCGTGGCTGCGTCCATTACCGTTGCGGCTGTATGGCTGAGCTGGATTATGTGGCCGAAGGTAGAGTATCTCCCATCTGGTAACCGCAATTTAGTGTTTGCCAATATTCTT
>JBILTA010000262.1:0-7416 GCA_044371785.1 Pirellulaceae bacterium
ACGATGGCGATCTTGAGATCACGGGAGCCAAGCCAAGAACGGGAGCAGGACTCGAGGCCAAACCTGGCGGATTCGTCACGGCCCGAGATACTGGGACAGCTCCTTTAGCCAAGTTGGTTTCGCAAGCAATTGAAAAGCGTTTTGGTCGCAAGCCTTACATGGTTATCAATCTTGCTCATCGCAAGTTCATGGACCCTAACCGTCCTGCCTTGGAAGCGTATGAAGAAGAAACGGCACAAAAAGTGTACGACAAGTACCACGGTTTTCTAAGTCAGGCATGCGAAGAAGTACGTAACAAATATCAGGCAGGTTTACTCCTAGATATCCATGGGCAAGGGAGTCGACGCAATACGGTTTTCCGCGGAACGCAGAACGGTCTGACGGTACAACTACTAAGGAATCGATTCGGGGAAGCCGCACACGCGGGTGACGCCAGCTTTTTGGCGATGCTGGATACACGAAAGTTTACCGTGCATCCCAATCCCCATGATGGCAAAGAACAAGCGGGTTTTACTGGTGGATTCATTGTCAAAAACTATGGGAGCCATACGACCTACGGTATCGATGCGATCCAATTAGAATTCGGTGGCTTATACAGGGCTGCAGACAATCGTGAGAGTGCAGCTGCCGTCATTGCGGATGCGGTCGCCGAATATGCGTCAACCTATCTCAAGCTTGAATCACCGAACCTCGATAAAGTTTACTTTGCGCCGAAGCCAGAAGAATCGAAAGAACTTACGACGGTCGTTCAGCTTGACGATCCGAACATCATCGACGTCGCTTTATACACTGGAGCAGGTGCGGCACAAGCTCGTTCGAAGCTGCTTGAAACACTACGAGCCGAATCAAATATTCGAGTCCACGATCTTACGGCTGAGGATATTCGCCAAGGTAAACTAGCAGGCATGGAAATTGTTTTGCATCCGGGCGGAAGTGGAGGAGGGCAGGGTAGAGCATTAGGTGAAGAGGGAAGGGAGGCGGTTCGTCAGTTTATCGCCGACGGAGGTGGCTATATCGGTATCTGTGCGGGAGCTTACTTGGCCACTTGTCATTACGATTGGTCGTTGCACATTTTGGATGCTCAGGTGATCGACCGTGAGCATTGGGCGCGTGGGACAGGTACAGTCGACATTACTTTAAGCGATTCAGCGAAAGAGTTTTTTACAACAGATCAGGCTGTCGCGGCCGTTCGATATGCCAACGGTCCATTGCTGTCGCCCGCTCAAAACGACAAGATTGAAGACTATGAACCATTAGCGATTTACAAAGGAGAGATTGCCAAGAATGGCGCCCCAACGGGTGTCATGCCCGGTACAACCGCAATCGCCCGTGGCGATTTTGAAAAAGGGAGAGTCGTTTGCTTCAGCTGCCATCCTGAGAGCTCCGAAGGCGTGCAGTTTATGTTGCATGATGCCATCGCTTGGATTACGGAAAAAAAACAACCAAAAACTATTTTGTCTCCTGCTCAATCAACTGGCGATTCGGGCGAATCAGGAGAACCAAAACCACAGAAATAATTGCTGCCCCAGCAAAGACGGAGAAAATCACGTTGAGTGGCACTTGTTGATCACGCATTTTTCCGAAGCCCCAATCCGCTAGACCTCCGCAACTAATACTCACAAAGTTCATGATGCCATAGCCGGTGGCTCGCTGTTGTGCGGGAACAATTTGGCAAAGGATGGGCATGTTGTTTCCATCAAAAAATCCCCAGCCAATGCCGAACAAAACTAGAAATGCGACTGCCATAAACAACGTCGATGCATTGCCAACTCCGAAAATCGCAGGCACGATCAAACTCATGCCGATCGCGCTGACATAGATGCGGCCTCGGATGTTCTTCGTCATCCAGTGGTCCGCTAACCAGCCCCCGATAAATGCACCGACGATGGCGGCCACTTGCCAATACAAAGTTGCCGCCACACCAGCTTGACCTTGCCCGATATTAAATTGCTCTTTCAAAATCGCTGGCATCCAATCACGAACAACCCAACCAGCCAGTGCGGGAAGTGTGAAATACAGCACAAGCAACCAAAATGAGATATTGAAAAGCAGGACAAACGGTGATTGCTCTTCAGCGTATTGCATAGAATTTTGATTCGTGGCGGGGCGCCGCACATCCTTCAACTGTATCGCTAAAGGAATGGCATACACCATGCCAATGATTCCGCAAACCATAAATGCCCACCGCCATCCCAGCTGTGGAGCATCCGCCACATAGCCACCAAATCCGCCTGCAATCACTCCACAATAGATGGCCATCTGATGAAGGCCAACGGCTCTTGAGCGAGTTGAACCAAGATGATAATCCGCTATCAGTGCCAAAGCAGCCGGTATATAAAACGCTTCACTGATTCCCATCAATGAACGCGTCCAAAGCAATTGATCGTATGTGCTCGCTTGACTTGTAAGCAATGTAACCGCGGACCAAGCGAATAGGCTGCCGCAAATGACAACGCGTCGACCAATTCGATCAGCAAGCAAACCACCCAAGGGAGACAAAAGTGCATAGACCCATTTGAATTGCCCCAACATGAATCCCCAGTTGGCATCCGTTGCAATTGATGGAATGTCGGCCATCACCGAAGCTTTCATCGCAGCAAGCAGTTGGCGGTCTAGATAGTTCAATAGCGCTACGGGCAATAAAAGAATCACAGTCAACCAAGCTCCACGAACTAACTGAGATTGGTTGGAAGCAGCTTGGGAAATATCGCGCATCGTGCAAGTTTTCTGATGAGGTCGTAGAGAAGCGACTACGGCGGGGGACGGCACCGAGAAGGTCTCGCCAGGCCACTAGTATTGGGAAATTTGCCACTGCGGACAACCATTTGGACCAAATCGTTATCGATTTCGACCGATTTTTCTGAACTTTCGCTCGCTGAAAACGTAGCCCACTTCTTGTATCATAGGGCCATACGGGCAGGCAATTGCAACCTGCCTTTGTATGGCTCAGCACTGAATCGTCAAGCTTTAGGGAGAACGTAATGACCAGCGACCACAATCGCCGTGACTTTTTGAAAAAATCGGGAACACTTACGGCCGCATTCGCAACCGCCTCGACGCTTGGCCTGAGCGCCAAAAGTTACGGCCGCATTTTGGGTGCCAACGAACGATTGGGCGTTGGCCTCATCGGCGCAGGGGTTATCGGCAACGCTCACATGCAGGTGTTCAACAATCTCAAAGAGAAAAACAATCTGGCCCCCATCGCCGTCGTCGATTGCTGGAAAACGCGTGCCGATGCAGGCAAAGCTCTGATCAACGCCGAACACTCGTTGACCGAATATCGCAAATTGCTCGACATGAAAGAAGTCGACTATGTCACCGTCGCCGTTCCCGAACATTGGCATGCCAAGATGACCATCGACGCGATGGACGCTGGCAAAGCCGTCTACTGCGAGAAACCGCTGACACATTCGATTCCCGAGGCACAAGAAGTCCTTAAAAAACAAAAAGAAACAGGACGTCCTTTGCAAGTGGGTGTGCAAGCGATGTCGGACGATAGCTACATCACTGCGCGTGACGCCATACGTAAAGGAGTGATTGGTCAAGTCATCCAGGCCCAGATTGAATATGTTCGTCGTTACGACGCCAAGGCTGGACCGTGGCGTGAACCGGAACAGGTTGCACAACACCAGGCTAAGCCGACTGATCTTAACTGGGATGCATGGCTAGGTCATGCACAAAAGATCGACTGGAATCCGCATCACTATTTCGAATGGCGCTGCTATTCGGCTTATTCGGGTGGCATCTGCACCGACCTGTTCATCCATCGCATCACCCGAATCATGCGAGCTTGCGATCTGCTTTATCCGCGACGTGTGGTAGGCATGGGTGGAATCTGGCAATGGAACGATGGTCGTGACCTGCCTGATAACATTGAAATGATATGCGAATATCCGCGCGGCATGACCGTGTATGTCTTGGGTACCATGTCCAATCGCGTCGGTGTCGATCATCTCATCCGTGGCTATCGCGCCACAATGTATTTCACATCGACCGGTTGGGTGGTGAAAGACAAAGATGGCAAAGTCTTGGCGGAACACACAAAAACAGGTGGTGAAGATCAAAACCTTCATCACACGAATCTTCACAACCACATCCGCAATGGTGAACCACTCAATTGCCCTGTTGAATTAGGCCTAGCGGGTGTCGTGGCAGTGAACATGGCCAATGAAAGCTGGCGTTCTAACCAAATGATGGGCTGGGATCGAGAACATCAAAAAATGGTTCCCGCCAGTGATTTGAAGGATAGCCACATTCCAGAAAAAGTTGACACACCCGCTTATTAATTTGCCTGTTACGCCCGTGCATTTGCCTGTTACGCCCGTGCATTTGTCGGGAGTGTAAAGCGAGTCTACCTTCAGTTGTTCATCAATCGGAGAAAACTTACCGTCTTTGTAAGCTGTTGCGAGCAGGATACCTGCACCGCATAACAGACCGCGCGTTGGATATGCAATTCCACCAATGTCAACTTTTGCGAAGATTCTTGAACGCAAGTCGGCATGACACTAATATGCTCCGCGCGGAAGATGGGCGGAACAACGCAAAAGGGGAGTGCAGCAAGAATCAACTTGCCGCACTCCCCTTTATAGCTAAATACCTACAATTACTAGCCTACTCGTGGGATCTCGAAACCTTCACGTGGCTTGCGAGCCACAAAAGTTTGAGCTTGCTCATCACCGACAAACTTCTCAGCCTTCGGATCCCAAGTCAGTTTTCGATTCAGTCGAGCTGCAATAGCTGCCAAATGGCAGGTACCCATCGCTTGCACATGGCTGAACACGTCAGAGACGGTCAGACCACCTTCACGAATGCAACGATAGAAATTCTCTTTATGGCCTTCGAATGGCTTGTCACGATAGAGCTTCACCAAATCGTCATTAGTAAACTTACCTTCGTCCCATTTCTCTTCGATGGGCTTACCGGTGATCTTACCACGATTCACAAAGATCTTACCCTTGGTTCCTTCGAACGTGATGCCGTTATCACCTCGGCTGGTAACCGTCATCACGATGCCATTGTCGTACTTGCAATGTACGGCATAGTCATGGGCGGTATTGTATGAGTCATCTTGGGTCGGGTAGCCATCCTTAAAAGGAACAGGATGTTTGGCATCTGTTCCATCGATTTCGACAGGTCCCATACCTTCTTTGTCATAGCCGATTGCCCAAGTTGCGATATCAACGTGGTGAGCTCCCCAGTCAGTGAACTTACCGCCAGAATACTCGTACCACCAACGGAACTGATAATGGCAACGCTTGTCGATGTAGTCTACCATCGGGGCTTGGCCTAACCACATATTCCAATCAAGGTTAGCTGGTGGCTCACTCTTTTTGAACGGACCACCAACATCTCCACCGTTAATGCCTACGGTTATGTTTGTAATATCACCCAGCATTCCCTTTTGAACCATGTTGATCGCTCTTAAAAACCGATCTCGGTCGCTGCGTTGTTGAGTACCGACTAGAAAGACTCGGTCGCTGTACTTCTTGCACGCGTTGCGAATCAGTTGGTTCTCTTCCAAGGTGAGCGTGAGTGGCTTTTGGCAAAATACATGCTTGCCGGCTGCCAAAGCTTCAATCGCGATCTTCACATGCCAATGGTCTGGCGTAACGATGCTTACGACATCAATATCTTTTCGCTCTAAGACCTTACGATAGTCAGCGTATACATCAGCTTTACCCTTACCGATACGTGGATCATTCTTCGCGCGGTCGGCATGGTTCGAATCGACATCGCAGACGGCGAGAATGTCACCAAAGTTGCTGTGACCGTGAGCGTCACCTGTGCCCATGCTTCCCACACCGATACAACCGATTCGAGGGCGATCGTTGGCAGAGGCATTCGCAAATGCGGATTGAGTCCAAGGAATGTAAGGAACCACAGCTCCGGCCGCCGCAGCCATCGAACTGGTCTTCAAGAATTCGCGTCGTGTATTCTGAGTCTGTTTCATTATTCCACCAAGTTGAGAATTGGAGAGGTTGGGTCACCGAATCTCCTAATGTACTCACTATCGAAGTGATTCGGCAACCAGTTGCCTCCTCAAAACCCCCATTATGAGTACTGCGAGCCCAGATTTGCCCTAAATCTTGGGGCCGAGCTATCCCTTCGGATCTCTGAAATTGAGTTCCAACTTTTTCGATCTTGCCAGCACCTAATGCCGGTTGTACTCTCCCCGGAAACAAACACCAAACCAGCTTGGCACTTTGTCGTCGCCTAATTCTCCCTCTGGTTTTGGCGGCATGAATAAACTCTCCTGACGACAGTAAACTCAAATGACGCTCAAACTCTTTCGCGGCGACGATAACGCTCCAACTCTATCCGATGAACAATATTTGGGACAATTTATCCCATTACATTATCATTATCAGATGCTACAAGATGTCGATCGTATGCGGGCTTTCAAAACAGCGATCGAAGCGTTGGTTTCGCCCGGCATGAATGTCGTAGAACTCGGCTGTGGCACGGGCGTACTCTCGTCGTTTGCCGCGCGTTGTGGGGCTCACGTTCAATCTATCGAACGCAACCCGGAATTGGTGGCCTGCTCACGTAAGCTAGTGGAGGCCAACGGTCTTAGCGGCTCAATTTCCGTAGTCCATGAAGATGCTTGCAGTTATATACCGAGCTCACCGATCGATGTAGTGATTTGTGAGATGCTACACGTTGGTCTGTTGCGAGAAAAGCAACTCCAAGTTATCGCAGCCTTTAAAGAAAACTATTTAAATGCCTTTGGCCCACCGCTGCCACGCTTCATCCCTGAAGCCAGCTTGCTAACATTTCAAATGATTCAGCAATGTTTTGACTTCGAAGGCTATGTAGCACCGATTCCCATTTTTCAACCACCCGCCACCGAGACCGCCGGAACTTACGAATTATCAAGTCCATTCCGTTATGGTGAAGTCATCTACAGCGACGACTATCCGCAACAATTCTCTCTCGAGCGGAAAATCCGTACTGAGCGTGAAGGAACGTTCAACGCGATTCGCTTATTAACGCACAACATTCTTTCCATCGACGAACACATGGGAACCTATGTTAGCTGGGCAAATCAGTTTTTGGTTTTGCCCATTGAGCAACCTGTCTCATTATCAACTGACGAGATGGTTCCAATTAAGTTTGCGTATCGCAGTGGCGATGAGCTCGAAGCATTTAGAGCAGGATTCTCTACGACGGAACCAATGTCCCGCCGTATCCGAAAAGCTGCCTAAGCCGACGAGACGACGCCATCGCTTTTAATCAACGCTTATTGAAGCCCCCGATTCGGGCTTCGAAGGCGATGTTGAATCGACAATAGATTCCACTGCTGAACCTTGCCACCAGGCGGCCAACATCGCGCCCGAAACACTCATCCATGGACCAAAGATTGCGGCTGGAAGAGCAATCTGGGCGCTTTTGAGTACATTGATGTCTAAAACCGTT